>CAZKOJ010000171.1:0-7509 GCA_964554365.1 uncultured Clostridium sp.
TTCCTAAGTAACTTGCCGTTCTTTCAAGCGACAAGTGTTATTCTATCATAAAAATTCGACACTATATTCATTTTTTCGTATGTGTGTACTACTTATCCTTATATTACTCTATTTTCCTAAGTATTATATAGTTTATCGCCTAAAGATACACAAGGATAAGTTTATGGTTTTTTTATCTATTACATGCCTATATAATATAAAAACTGATAACAAACCATGCCTGTCATCAGCTTTCTACTAATGTATTTTATAAAAAGTTATATGATCCTTCCATCCTCCATTAATAAATAAGTATTTTTTATTTACTCCAAGGACTTCAAATCCACATGATTTAAGAACTCTTTGTGATTTCTCATTATCTAATAAAGTTGAAGCTTCTAATCTATGTAAACCCACTTCATTAAATGCATATCCACATACAAGCTTTAAGGCTTCTTTCATATATCCTTTTCCTTGGTGATTTTCATCTATTGAATATCCTATAAAAGCACTTTTAAATACACCCATAACTATATTAGATATTTGTATTTTACCTATAAAATTTTTATTCTTATAAATGCCAAAGTTAACACTATCTCCATTTAGAAATTGTTTATAGGATTCAATCAAATTTCTCCTTTGTGCAGATAAAGTATAAAAACTTTCATCTCTGTCTGGTTCGAATGGACTTAAGTATTCTTTATTTTTCAAATAATATTTAAGTACCGCCTCAGCATCATTAGGCGTTAAAACGTCAATATCTATATTCGCTCCTTTTATTTCTAGATCTCTGTATCTATGTTCATTTTTAAAAGCATCAAAATCAACTCCAAATAAAAGCTCATCCTTATATATATTGTTGTACATTATACTATTTGACACTATACCTTCTAATTTAAATCCTAAGTCAGTAAATGACATTATATTTATTTCTTCATCAGCTATAACATTGACCTTATATGTGTTCATATTTTTGAATAAAGACATTAAAAACATTTTCAAAGATTCTTTTAATAATTCATAACTTGATTGTCCTGATTTGTAAAATTTAATTCTAAAGCTACAATATCTATTTTCATCTGAAAGTTCAATTATAAATACCCTTCCTATAGTTATTCCTGCTCTATCTCTTATTATGTATTGATCTTTACTTCCTTTAACTAAATCAACAGTTATATACTGTTCCTTTAACATCTTAACCTCTCCTATTTTTTAACCTATCGCATTTAACTTTTTTGCCTTTTTATTTAAATTGTCTTTGGTATTTATATAAATTAGATATGTAAATACTATTGATATTACCAAACTAGCTGGTATAAGCCAATATGCTAAGTACACACTTATATTATCATTCAGATATCCCATAGCTAAATTTAGTATCATACTTATGGCAGAACCGAATGTTACTATTATGCCAGTAACATATGCACTGTTTTCTTTAAATACTTTATTTATGGTTAGCACCGTTGTAGGAAATACTATAGAAAAGAAAAATCCAGAAATAGCTACTATAATAAGACCTTTCTCATTTAAACTTAATCCTAGAGTATATAAAATAAATGCAGATATGGATGAAATAAGTACTGTATTAATATATCCTGTTTTTTCTACAATAAAACCACCTACAAATCTCCCTAGTGCAAAAGCTGCAAAAAATATAGATATATAAAAAGAACTTTGACTTTTATTATAATTATAATTCTTTTCCATAAAGTTGACAAACCAATTTCCTGTACCTACTTCAGCAAATATATAGAATCCTAGTGCAAATATATACAAATATATTAATCTATTCTTATATATCTGTTTTTTATCTATTATAGTCTCTACTTTAGTTCTATGTGGTTCTGGCATTTTTACAAAAATGAAAAAAAGAAAAAGTATAGCTGCAAATATAGCTATAATTAAATATATTTGTCTCCAAGATACTCCTCTATAAAGCATTATGCCTGAAAATCTTTGAGCAAAAGCGGAACCTAGTCCATAACAAAAGTGAGTTAAATTCATAAGTATAGCTTGAAAACTTAAAAATAATATAGGTACCAGCGTATTAGTGGCAATTGATATAAGCGATTGACCTATATTAAGAAAGAATATGCTTAATAATAGTATATTGAAATTAGGACTTACAGATAATGCTATTAAAGATATGATTATAAATATATATCCTAATGTATATACCTTTTTTTGTCCTATCTTTTCACATAAGATTCCTCCTATATAAGTGCATATAATATATCCTAATGATGCTGCTGTTAACATGAATCCTATACTAGTATTATTTACAGAAAAATCTCTTTTAAAGACAGGTATAAATACGCCCCTTACATTATCGCATATGGCTGTTAATATCATCATTAAAAATATAAATATAATTGGCAAAATACTATTTTTTTGAGCTTTACCTTCTCCCATAAAATTTTATCCCCTCTATACATTTTTTATACAGCTAACATTATATCATAGAAAATAACAGGTTTAAAAATGTTGATAATTAATATTTATATGTTTATATTATTTATATGATTTAAATATTCAAGTAAGGATGTGTTGCAAATGAATAAGCAAACTATAAATAAATTAAACCTGTTTTTAATAGGCTTAAAAAACAGATTTGATGAAAATTGTAGTATATTTAAAGGTATAAAAATCACTTATAAAACAGGATTAAAAAGTTTTATAGGTACTGGAACTTATAATGATGGGAGTATTGAATTTAACTTTAATGGTATAACTAATATTATTTCAATGAATGAATTAGCGGTTAAAGTATGTTCTGATGCTTTAAGTTATGATAGTTTAATTTTAATTTATAGTGAGAGGGGTACTGACATACTAATAGAAGCAGATAACAAAAATGTAAAGATGAAAAACATAGAAGTAAAAGATGATACCTTAAAAAAATCCACTTCTCTTGAATTCACAGAAACCTCAACGCTATTAAATAGAAACTATTACATAAAAGTAGGTAATGCAGATAGCCTATTGAAAGAGATAGGTATTATATCTATTGAAGGCAAAATAAAAAATGATAAAATAAGAAAATATAATCAAATAGATCACTATGTTGAACTGTTTGACGAGATGCTGAATAAACTACCTAGAAATAAAATTATAAACATACTTGATTGTGGTTGTGGTAAATCTTATTTAAGCTTTGTATTAAATTATTATTTAACAGAAGTAAAAAAAGTGAAATGCCATTTCATAGGGCTTGACTATAAAGAGAGTGTAATAGAAACTTCTAAAAATATGGCTACTAACTTAGGTTATAGAAATATGGAGTTTCATGCAATAGATATTAAAGATTATGTTCCCAAAAACAAAATCAATGTAGTTATGTCACTTCATGCATGTGATACTGCTACTGATATGGCTTTGGCTTTAGGTATAAAATTAAATTCTGATGCTATAATTGCAGTTCCTTGTTGTCATAGAGAATTACTAAGTCAATATAAATATGAGCCTTTCAAAAATATTTTAAAGCATGGAGTATTTAAAACAAAAATGGCCGATATTTTAACTGATGGTATGAGATCTTTAATGCTTGAAGCTAAAGGCTATGATGTTTCTGCAGTAGAATATATATCTCCATTAGAAACGCCTAAAAATCTTATGATAAGAGCATTAAAAGTGAAAGATGAAAATGAAGATGCAATGAACGAGTATTTAAATCTTATGTCTAGTTTAAATGTATATCCTTCATTATATGAATTTCTTAATGAATGGTAAAATTATTTTTATTAAAAAGTATTAAGAGAATATAAATCATTCTCTTAATACTTTTTAATAGCCTTTACTTTAACTTATGAATAAATAGTCCGCTTCTTAATTTAGGTTCAAACCAAGTTGACTTTGGAGGCATGACTTCTCCAGCATCTGCAACATCTATTAATTCCTTTATAGATGTTGGATACATAGAGAAGCCAACTCCCTCAGCATTTTCCTCTACTCTTGCTTCAAGTTGCTTAAGACCTCTAATACCACCTATAAAGTCTATTCTCTCATCCGTTCTTGGGTATTTAATTCCCAAAATTGGCTTCAATAGGTTGTCTTGAAGAATAGAGACATCTAATTTATCAACAAAATCATTAGGATCATAAATCTCCTTTTTTGCTGTGAGTTCATACCATTTACCACCAATATACATTCCGTAGGTATGCTTACAAGAAGGTTTATATGGTTCTTTACCTTGATATATGCTTATATTAAATTTTTCCGAAACTCTAAGCATATACTCCTCAGTAGAAAGTCCATTCAAATCCTTAACAATTCTGTTATAATCCATAATACTTAGATCTGAATGTGGAAAAAGCACTGATAAAAAGAAGTTAAATTCCTCATCACCTTTATAATTAGGTTTTTCCCCTCTTTTTTTTATGCCTACTTTTACGGCTGAAGCTGCTCTATGGTGACCATCTGCTATATATAAACTATCTACATTACTAAATATATTACATATATTCTCTATAATATGCTTATCATCTATAATCCATGCTATATGATTTACGCCATCTTCTGCTATAAAATTATATGCAGGTTCTTTTTTAGTCCACATATCTATTATACCATTAATTTCCTTATTGTACCTATATGTTAAAAAAATTGGTCCTGTATTTGCATCGCAAATATTGACATGATTAATTCTGTCCTTTTCCTTTTCTTCTCTTGTATTCTCATGCTTCTTTATTTTATTATTTATATAATCATCTATTGAAGTACAACCTACTATTCCCGTCTGTACCTTTTCATTCATTATAATTCTATAAACATAAAAATTTGGCTCTTCATCCTGTACTAATATCCCATTATTGATCATTTGATATAAATTTTCTTTTGCTTTTTCATATACATTTTTATCATAAGAATCAACATTATCATTAAGATCAATTTCAGCTCTATCTACATGTAAAAAAGAATATTGGTTGCCCTCCACCATTTTCTTTGCCTCTTCTCTATTCATAACATCATAGGGAAGGGCAGCAACCCTGATTGCCAAATCTTTTTTAGGTCTTATAGCCTTAAAGGGTTTTAAAACTGCCATTTTACTTATCTCCTTTCTTTATGCATTAACAGCACACTTACCATACTGAAAAAATTCTTCAACAACATTTACTATTTCATTTCCAATCCTCTGCTGAGCTTCTTCTGTAGCTGCACCTATATGAGGAGTTACGCATACCCTAGGATTGTTAATTAATTGTGGATTTGGTGCTGGCTCACTTTCAAATACATCTATTCCGGCTCCTGCTACCTTTCCACAATTAATGAACTCTATTAATGCCTTTTCATCAATTACTCCTCCTCTTGCACAATTTATTATATATACGCCATCTTTCATTAATTCAAATTGTGTTTTTCCTATAACAGCACCATCTTTTTTATCGAATGGAATATGAAGTGATATAAAGTCAGATTTTTTTAACAAATTTTCTAAATTACAAAATTGGTACTTATCATATGCCTTTGCTTTTCCTAATTTATCTGTATAAATTACTTTCATACCTAATGCTTCTGCTTTTTTAGCTACTTCTTTTGCTATTCTCCCAAAACCTATAAGTCCTAAAGTTTTACCACACACTTCTGTACCTGTATACTTTTTCTTTTCCCACTTTCCATCTCTCATTGTGATATTTGCAACATGTATATGTCTTGTTATTGCAAATATATGTGCAATAGCAAGTTCTGCTACTGATGCACTACTTGAATTAGGTGTGTTTTTAACTTGTATACCGTTTTTTCTAGCATAATCTACATCAATATTATCTACTCCAACTCCACCACGAATTATAAGCTTTAAATTTCCCTTTGTAGCTTCATCTATTAACGCTTTTCTAACTTTAGTTGCAGATCTTACTATCATTACATCAAAATCTTTTATATTTTCTTCAAGCTCTTTTTCTTCATAATGTTTATCTAAAACTTCGCAGCCATGATCTTTCAATTTTTCTATAGCTTCTTTTTCCATTCCATCACAAATTAATACCTTTATCATTTAAAAAGCCCCCTTTTTATTATGAAATCCTTTGTTTTAACTTAATGAAATAATACATTTTAAATTTTCAATATATCATTTATATTGCATAAAAGCTCTTTTATATCATCTAAATTACATTCTGCCATATGAGCTATTCTAAAAGTTTTATCCTTTAACTTTCCATAACCATTTGATATTTGGAATCCCCTATTCCCAAGCTCCTTATTTAAATCCCCAATGCTTATTTCCTTTGTATTCTTAACGTTTGTTAGTGTATTAGATAAATATCTTTCATCCCCAAATAACTGAAAATTTTCCTTTGCCCATCTTCTTACATGTTCAGCCATAATTAAATGTCTTTCATATCTATTTTCTAAACCTTCATTTAAAATTTTATCTAATTGATAATCCATAGCAAACATATGTGAAAGTGAAGGTGTTGAAGGATACTGATAATCCTTTTTTTGTATATAATCATACAGTGAAAGTAAATCTAAATAGTATCCTCTAAATTTAACTTTTCTAGCCCTCTCTACAGCCTTTTTAGAAAAGGAACAAACTGCTATCCCTGGAGGAAGACCTAGTGCTTTTTGACTAGACGTTATACATATATCTACTCCAAGTTTATCTACTTCAATTTTAGTTGCTCCCATAGAACTTACTGTGTCAAGACACCAAATAATTTCTGGATATCTTTTAATTATTTCTGCTATTTCTCCTATAGGATTCATAACTCCTGTTGAGGTTTCATTATGAGTTACACATATCAGATCATACTTTCCTGTATCTAAAACTTTAGCTATTTCTTTACTATCTAATGCATTTCCCCACTCTGTCTCATATAAGTCAGCAGGAACGTTATTAGCTATAGCCATTTCATACCATCTTTTTCCAAATGCACCTATAGAAAAAACTGCTGCTCTTTTAGCTGTACACGACCTTATTGCCCCTTCCATAAGTCCGCTACCTGATGTTGTAGATAAAAGAATTTCTTCTTGTGTATAAAAAATTTTTTTAATATTATCGCTAATTGATCTTTGAAGTTTAGAAGCCTCCTTACTTCTGTGTCCTATCATAGGTGTAGCCATTTTTTGTAATACGTCTTGTTTTACTTCTACAGGTCCAGGAATAAATAATTTTTTATGCATACATATACCTCCAATATATTTTTCAAAATCATAACTGTGTTTTATTAAAGTTATAAATAGATAAAGTTGTACATCAGTAAAGTACATAGTGTAAACAAAAAGAGCCAATCATCCCCATAGGGACGATTGACTCGCGTTGCCACCCTTAATTGGTCATGTAAAATGACCCTCTCAATTATAGATAACGGATTTACCGTATTACTCATCGTAATAATCCTCCAAGGTGGATTCACAAAAATAATAGGTATCAGTTTTCACCAACCACTGACCCTCTCAACCTTTACTCATGTTACTATTCCTATCATAGGATATATTTAGTTTTAATATTCTAGTACTATACTCATTATACAATAAATAAAAAATATCAAATCCAAACCAAATAGACACAAATCATTCTATTTCCAT
>CAZKOJ010000171.1:7519-8402 GCA_964554365.1 uncultured Clostridium sp.
TTATCTAAACTTTTTCCCATGTTACTATTTTTACCATATGAAATATTTAAATTTAATAATTTAGTACTATATCAAATATAGATAAAACAAAAAAGAGCCAATCCATCCACATAGGGACGATTGCCTCGCGTTGCCACCCTTATTGATTATATAAATATAATCCACTCGTTTTAAAATAACGGTTTTTACCGTATTACTCATCGTAATAATCCTCTGAGGTGGATTCACAAAAGTATAGGTATCAGTTCTCACCACTCACTGACTCTCTTTGACTTATCTTATGCTACTATTCTCTTCACTGGATAAAACATATTCTATTTACTAACTAGGTTTGATTTTTATTATAGTTTTATAATTTAAATATGTCAATACATATTTCAAAAAAATTTTAAAATAATATTTTTTATTTAATTTAACCTTGATCTAAACTTGTTAAAACTGAATCAAATAAATTTTTTTCACACCTATCATTTTTGAAATTTTCGCAATTAGTACAACTCTTTGTATTAGGTGATTCAGTATTGGATTCAAATGCACCAGCAACAGCTTCATATCCTATACAATTATTTGCTACACTTGTCATTTGTCCTACATTTGCCATTTTCAACCCTCTCCTTTTTTAATTTTTCATTACTATTTGTTTTATTTCTTCAAATAATTTTTTAGTACACACATCATTTATATAATTCACACAATCATTACAACTTCCACATATAGAGCTCATGTTTATAATTCGTATATAATTTTTTGTTTCGTATTCTATACAATTTTCTGCTACTAGCATTTTATCTTGTAAAGAAACCATAAGATCACTCCCAAAATCATAATATCATTTTATAATTATTTTTGAATCTATATCCTATTATTGTATATGTATAAGTTA
>CAZKOJ010000172.1:0-8392 GCA_964554365.1 uncultured Clostridium sp.
TATAAAAAATATTGGGGGAATTTTAAAAGCAAACCCCAAAGCTAATTCTATAGTTTCTGGAATGGAGAAACAAGCAAACTACGTACAGGCAAAAATTAAAAATCTTAAAGGTCCTACAGTATATTATGTAGTAAGTTTCGGTAAAGCTGGAGATTTTACTGCAGGAAAAGATACCTTCATTGGTAAGATGATTTTAATGGCAGGTGGAAAAAATGCCGCTGATGATACTACTGGTTGGAAGTACAGCTTAGAAAAACTTATTGAAAAAAATCCTGATATAATTATATGTTCTGATAAATTCAATTCAAAAAATGGAATTAAAACAACAGAAGGCTATAAAGACCTTGATGCAGTTAAGAACAATAAACTATTTGAAATTAAAGAAGATATTATTAGCAGACAAGGCCCTAGACTGGCTGATGGATTGGAGCTTTTTGCAAAAACAATTCATCCTGAAGCATTTAAATAATTCATATTGGAAGGGATTTAGTTATGGACTTAACTGAAAAGAAAAAGCATTTTAAGTTTACACTTTATATTAGCATAATTCTTTTATTTTGTATTATGCTAATAGCGAGTACTTTTGGAACAGCAAATATATCTTTTATGGAAACTTTCCGTGTGATTTTAAACAAAATACCTTTTGTAAATGAATTTGTATCAATATCTGAAATACCTAAAAATCATATACTTATTATATCTAAAATAAGACTGCCTAGAATAATACTTGCAGCACTAGTTGGCATGGGATTATCTGTAGTAGGAGCTTCTTTTCAAGCAATATTTAAAAATCCCATGGCAGACCCTTACATTCTAGGTGTGTCTTCTGGCTCTGCCCTTGGTGCTGCAATTGGATTTGTTTTAGGACTTGAAAGTTCATTCTTAGGTTCTGCCTCTGTTACAATAACAGCATTTATAGGTTCAATTTTAACTACTGTTTTTGTTTATAGTATAGCAAAAGTGAAGAATAAAATACCTACTACTACTCTTCTTTTAGCAGGTATATCTGTAAGTTTTCTTTTATCTTCACTTATTTCTGTAATTATGGTTTTTAATAGACAAGAAGTTGAAAAAATCGTATTTTGGACTATGGGAAGTGTTTCAGCTGCAAATTATAGTCAAATTATAATGTTAATACCCTTTTTATTTATTGGAATACTAATACTACTATCTCTTTCAAAGGATTTAAATATAATAGTTACAGGAGATGAAACTGCTCAAAGTCTAGGCGTAGAAGTTGAAACTGTAAAAAAATTAGTATTAATTATTTCTTCTATAGTTGTTGCAGCATGTGTGTCTGTAAGCGGAATAATAGGTTTTGTTGGATTAATTATACCTCATATAGTAAGAATACTTTCAGGCCCTGACCATAGAACACTTTTACCGTTTTCCATAGTTAGTGGCGCTGTATTTATGATTATTTGTGACACTCTTGCAAGAACCTTGGCATCTCCTGCTGAAATACCTGTAGGTGCTATAACTGCATTATTCGGTTCTCCCTATTTTATATATCTTTTAGTTAAATCAAAAAAGAAGGTGATGTAATGGAGGCTACTAAGCTACCTGCAATTGAAATTAATAATTTGAGCTATAGTTTTGGAGAAAGTGACATACTTCATAATATTAATATTAGTTTTGCTAAAAATAATTTCTATAGTATTATAGGTCCTAATGGTTCTGGTAAAACCACTCTATTAAAAAATTTAGGCAGAGCTTTAGAACCTAGTAAAAAAACTGTTTTTATAGAAAATAATGACATTCTAGATTTTAAGAATAAAGCTTTAGCTAAAAAACTTGCTGTAGTACCTCAAAATACTATTTTAGATTTTGACTTTTCTGCTTTAGACATTGTTTTGATGGGTAGATCTCCTTATATTTCTAGATTTCAAGATGAATCAAAAGAAGATTATGCTATTGTTAAAAAAGCTATGGAAATGACTAACACTTGGCCACTTAAGGATAAGTACATGAATCAATTAAGCGGAGGGGAACAGCAGCGGCTTCTTATTGCAAGAGCCTTAGCTCAGGATACGGATATTATATTATTAGACGAGCCTATATCCCATCTTGATATACAGCACCAAGTTGAAATTTTAGATACTATGAGATCATTAAATAAAAAAGTAACTGTTATAGCAGTTCTTCATGATTTAAATTTAGCAGCTCAATTTAGTGATTATTTAATTCTTATTAATAAGGGGTCAATTGTTGCTGAAGGCACACCTGAAAAGGTGCTTACAGAAGCTAACATTAAAAAAGTTTATAATATTAATATATGTATGATAAAAAATCCTGTAACTGGTAAACCTCATATTATACCTATTAGTAAGCAACTGAAAAAAAATCTGTACTGATACTCAGTGCAGATTTTTCTATATAGTTTTTAGATTTTAAAAATCTTAACTTCATCTGCTAACACCTTAATCATATTATCCATTTCTTGTATTAATCCAATTATTTCTTCTACTGAAGCATTTTGCTGTTCTGCTGATGCACTTACTTCTTCTGTCCCAGCTGTAGATTCTTCTATTACTGATGATATACTTTCCACAGACTTTAATACATTGCTTTTAACTTTATCAATATCATCAATAAACTTATTTAATCCTCCCATATTAGTAACCATATTATCAATACTTGTATTAATATCACCAAATGAACTTTCCGTTTTATTTAATGATTTGTTAACTGCGGTTACTATTTTCCTTTCCTCATCCATTGAATCTTCAGTTTCTTCTATTACATTTTTTATTTCATCAATAGTAGTTTTTATTTCCTTTGCGGCCGCTCCACTTTCTACTGCTAATTTTCTTACTTCATCTGCTACTACTGCAAAGCTTTTTCCAGCTTCACCTGCTCTTGCAGCTTCTATAGCTGTATTTAATGCTAATAAGTTTGTTTGATCAGCTATTGAATTTATAGTATCTACTATCATTCCAATAGATTTTGACTTTTCTGTTAAATTTTCAATTCCATTAGCTACACTCTTAATAGCTTCATAGTTGCTTTTTATGCTCTCCTTAAGCTCTGAAATTGTTTCAATACCCATTTTAGAATTTTCCTTCATATCCAAGGTGTTTTCTATAGACTGTTGTGATTTTTCAGATACATTATCTATTTTTTGGGACAATATTTCTGTTTGTTGTAAACTTTCCTCTGTTTCTTTTTGCTGAACGGTAGATCCTAAAGCTATATCTTGAACTGCTGTAGCAACTTGGTTACTTGCTTCTCCCACTTCATTTGCAGCAATAGTTATATTTTCTGATGAAGTTTTCAAAGTTATTATTATATCATTTGCATTCTTTACTAGTTTTCTTATATTCTCGATCATTTTATCAAAATCATCTGAAAGATTACCAAACTCATCTTTTCTTTTTGATTTTATTTGTACAATTAAGTCTCCATTTCCTGCTTTTTTCATAGCTTCTGTTAGATGCTTTACAGGTTTTGTTATAGTCTTTGTTATAATTATAGATATTACTATGGATAAAATAATTGTAATAACAAGTAGCGTTAAAATCATAAGTTTAGCGTTAGTTGCAGTAGCTATAGAATTGTTATAGAATAAATCTGCCCTTTTATCTGAAAAGCTTTTAAAATCATTTATTTCATTAGTAATTAATTCTACTTGTTTTGCACTCTTTTCTTTTGTAGTTACTATTGCTTCATCTTTTTTGCCTTGCTTTATTAGATTTATAGCTTCATCTCTAACAGGTTTCCAATCTGTAAAATCTTTTTGTAGCTTGTCTATCTGGGATTTATCTCCTGAAAACCTCTCTTCAAGTAAATTAAAATGTTTTAAAGTTTCCTTTTCTAAGTTATCAATCTTTTGAATTGAACTATCAACTTGAGAATTATTCTGTGACATTGCAACATCCTTCATTTCTCTATGAATCTTTATAACATTTCCGTTAATTTCCAACACTTCTTTAGTAACTACAAATGGATGCATATACATATTTGTAATTAAATTTTTTAATCCTGAAATATATTTTATAGCTATTACGCTTACACTGCCTGACAATAATATTATTATCAAAAAACTTATAGACATTTTTTGATATATTTTCATCTTATTAAACATAAACTCACCCCTTAGAGTTTTAATACATATTTTCTTTAGTGTATTTACTCTAGTGTATTTCACTTATATTTAAAAGGTTACTATATTTTATATGTTGCTTTTTATAAACTTAAACAACAAAAACCCTATAAGAATTAATTCTTATAGGGTGTATAATGCAAAATATTATCTTCTGAATCCGTTGTTGTTTTGTTGTTTTCTAGCTCTTCTACAATCAGCACATCTCTGTGGCTCATTTTCAAATCCTTTTTCTTTATAGAAAGCTTGCTCGCCCTCTGTAAATACAAATTCTTTTCCGCAATCTTTACAAACTAAAGTTTTATCTCCCATTTCAACATCTCTCCTTTTTATTCTTTAAAATTTTAAGATTTAAAAACTGATTTAAACTATGTTCCCAAAAAGAGGAAATGTTGTTAACCGTATTAAATCTTTTTCCTAGTAATTATTACAATCACTAGTACTCATTTAATATACCATATTTTAAACTAACAAGCAATAGTTAAAGGAAAATTATTATAGTTTTTCCTTGTAAAATACCACAATAACTTTGAAAAGATCACCATCAATTTGTACCTTTAAGTCCCCACCTTGAAGGCGAACAATGCCGTTTGCAATTGCCAGTCCTAGTCCTGATCCCTCTGTGTTTCTAGACTTATCTCCCCTCTTAAATCTATGGAATATTTCCTTTACATCAAAGTCCATTTCATAAGAAGAAATATTTTTCATAATAATTATTATTTTTTCATTTTCTTCCATCAAATCAATATATACCCTAGTATTTACCTGTGAGTATTTTATTATATTATTTATCAAATTTTCAAATACCCTCCAGGTTTTTTTCCCATCTAAGTTTGCATAAATATTTTTCTCACTGCACTTAAACTTAACAGTTAATGAAGCATTTTTAATTTTTTCATCAAGTTCTGCTATAGATTGCTTTAGTAAAGCCTTAACATCTACTTTTTCAATATTTAACTTTACTGATCCACTGGACATCTTTGCAGCTTCAAAAAGGTCTTCTATGAGCACCCTAAGCCGTTCAGCTTTTCTTTCCAAAACGCTAATATATGCCTTCACTTGTTCCTCAGGTAAATCATCTTTTTTCAATAGATTTATATAATTTATTATAGAAGTAAGGGGTGTTTTTAAATCATGAGACACATTTGTTATTAGCTCTGATTTAAGTCTTTCACTTTTCACTTGTTCTTCAACAGATTTTTTATAACCTGTTTTCATGTTATTTATATTATAAGCTAGTTTAGAAAGAGTACCCTCACCCTGCTCTTCAAGAACATAATCTAAGTTTCCTGAAACTATTTCCTCTGTTCCCTTTAAAATTTTATTTAACAAATCTACCTTCTTAAATATATAACGGAAGCCTAGAAAAATATATACAGCTGCACAAATCATTAATGTAATAATACATTCTTCTTCATTAACGCCTACTATACCCATAGTTGTTATAATCATAACCCCTATCACTATAGGAAATACAATACCAGCAATTATTTTGAATTTAATATTTTTATTTATACTGCTTTCTTTAATAACATTTGACAACTTATACAATAAACTTCTTTGCCACTGATTTAAAAATTCCTGTCTATTCTTATTTAATTTTATGAAAGCTTTAGCATTAAATATAAAATAAAATACATAAACTGTTACAATTGTAAGTTTAAAAGCATGGTCAATTCTAAATGGCTTATAAAAAAAAATTAAATTAGTTAAATATATACACATTATAAAAGTGTATATTACAAACATAAATATTCTTAAATCTAAAGGTATATTTCCATAAGATTTTTTTATTTTATTGAAAAAAGGAATTTCTAATTCTTCTTGTTTTTTTATATATGTTAATATAAGCAAACCTATAATTAAGGAACCAATGCTTATCCATATTTCTTTAATAATTCTATCTCTAACTGAATTATAATATATATAGTTATCTAATATATAACTGCTTGAATCTAATTGCATAGGAATTATAATATATCCATTCCAACTAGAATCTTTAAATATTGCATTAGTACCTTCAAATTTTTTAGCATCAGCATATTTTAATGGAAAACTTATAGTAAAAAGTGCTTTATTCTTAATATATTTTTCAATACTATCTTCTCCTGTCAAATTACTATATATATCTTTGTTTTTTAGATTTTTAATGTAGTATTTTATATCATTTCTACTTTGAATGCTCTTTTTTATATTTTCATAATCTTTATCATATCTTGATGCAACTTCTTTTTTAATTTCTTCGTCACTTTTTGTATTCTCTTTTTTTACTTGTTCTAGTTTACTATTTTTTTCAGCTATTAATTTATTTATTTTATCTTTGTCTAAATTTTTTTCTGCTTCATTTATATCATCTTTATACTTATTTTTAATTTCTATTTGTCCATTTTTTAATTTGTCTTCATAAAATAGCTTTAAACCATCCATATCTTCTTTAGTAGCTTTATTCTCTCCAAATTTTTCATCATAATTTTTATAGTATCCATAAAGATTTTTTATATTTTCACAATAATTGCGTACTTCATTTTCAAACTGCAAACTATGAAAATAAGGTTCTTTTTGAATGAAATTTCTATATTTTATAACATCATAAATAGACAATGCTGAAAGTGTGATCATGTATATTCCAAAAATAAAAACTCCTACATAAATAAATTTATTTTTCAATTTTATACCCAATTCCCCACACCACCTTTAAATATCTAGGTTCTCTAGGATTAATTTCAATCTTTTCTCTTATTCTTCTTATATGAACTGCTACAGTGTTTTCACCATTATAGTAAGATTCTTTCCATGCACTTTCATATATTTGTTCTATGGAAAATACTGTACCTTTATTCTCCATTAAAAGCTCTAATATGTTATATTCAATAGCCGTAAGTCTTACCTCTTCCCCATCCACTGTAACCATTTTTGTGTTTTTATTTAGTAGTAACCCTTTTGTCCTTATTTCATATTTTTTCTCCTTGTAGTCTCCTAAGTTTATGTATCTTCTAAGTTGTGACTTAACCCTAGCCACTAGTTCTAAAATATTAAATGGCTTTGTAACATAGTCGTCTGCACCTACATTAAGTCCCAATATTTTATCCGTATCTTCTGATTTCGCTGAAAGCATTATTATAGGAATATTCTTACTCTCTCTAATTTTAAATGTAGCCTTAATTCCATCCATTTTTGGCATCATAATATCCATTAATATAAGATGAATTTCTTCTTCTTCTAAAACCATTAAAGCTTCTATACCATCCCTTGCTTTAAACACTTGTATATTTTCATTCTTTAAGTATATTTCTATAGCTTCTCTTATTTCCTCTTCATCATCTACTACTAAAACATTATACTTAACCATGCTTCCCCACCCCTTCTTTTAGTAAATTATATCATCTTTGTATCCTCCTTATCTAAGCTATAACTGAATTATATAAAGGATTCTTTACAAATAACTTACTAAATTTATTACAAATTTCTTAACACAGTGAATTTTAACTGTATTGCAGCTACTATATATCCATACAGTTAAAGTTCACATAAGCAGAGAGCCCAAATTTTTAATTTGGTGCGAATCGCTTACTCATACGAAGAATGAGTAGGAGTTTCAGATTATATTTAGAACCCAAATTTTTAATTTGGTGCGAATCGGTTAAGCAGACATACAAAATCTATGATTTTGATATGGTCGCTTACTCTGTGAGTACTCCTGCGAAGAATGAGTAGGAGTTTCAGATATAAGTTGGTGATAAGTGGTGTTACGACCCTAGATAACGGTTTCTAATCCTCAGATGTGGGTTAAATGCCTAAATGGCATTTAACGAGCAGATTATTATTAATTTGCTCTGGAGTCGAAGACAAAATTCCACCTGAAGCTAAGAATCCTGTTTATGTTTTCAAAGTTTGTTTATAAAATTAGTGTTTAGTGCGTAGCACTTTAGTAAATTGCCCAGTAGTTGGAGAGAATCTTAACCTTAATTAAGGTTCTATTGATTAAGTGTACTAATAACAAATATATTGATATAAAAAGAGTTTTTTCTTTCAGCTAGGTGGATTGCATCTGAAGCTTAAAAATCGTTATACACAATCGATATCCATATGATAAAATCTAAGCAATTAAGTTTTCCCTGCCTCTCGGCATGCGGGCTTATCAGCCCTAGGAGTAAAAGAAGAGAATTATATATGTAAAAGTAAAAAGCATATTCAAAGCAAAATTTAGAGTGGACAGAAGCTTAAATATATTGTGTAGAAAAACTTAGAGTGAATTTAGAAGGCCTTATGCTTCACGTTTTTAAACTACCG
>CAZKOJ010000173.1:0-8150 GCA_964554365.1 uncultured Clostridium sp.
GTGGAATCTTAATCCTCCCTTGTAAGGTCCTATAGCGCCATTGAACTGAACTCTAAAGCCACGGTTAACTTGTAATTTACCTGCATCATCAACCCATGGAACCTTAAACATAATTTGTCTTTCTGGTTCACAGAATCTTTCTAAAAGGTTTGCTTCAATATATTCTGGGTGTTTTTCGAATACTGGACCAATGCAAGCTAAAACTTCTTCAACTGTTTGTAAAAATTCTGCCTCATTAGCATTTCTTTTCTTTACTGTTTCAAGTACTCCGTTGATATAATTTTGTACATGTTCTTTTGTCATTATAATACCCTCCCCATGATTATGTAATCTATTATTTTTTTAGTGATATCTTTTATAATTATTATGATATCCTTTACACTTATATATATTCTATAAAAAATTCATTTATCCTTCTTGTTTTTTAAAAAATTTCAAAAAAATTTCAAAAAAATTTTAAATTTTAAATTTTAAATTTCATTTTAAAAAAGAAAAGGTCAAAACCTTTTCTTTTTTATTCGTTTTCTTTAAATGAATATACTTGATAGTCCTCCCATATATGTTCTAAATCTGAGAAAGTTCGAGAAATTTTTTCTTTTTCTCTCAAACCAACAGCAATAATTAGAGCATTTATTACACTAAGAGGTGCAACTAAAGAATCTACAAAAGATGCCATATTGCTTTGTGCAATTAATGTATAGTCAGCTCTAGCTGCTAATGGTGAAAGTAAGCTATCAGTAATTGCAGCAACCTTTGCACCTCTGCTTTGTGCAAAAGCTAAAGATTCAATAGTTCTTGCTGCATATCTAGGAAAGCCTATACCTATTACTAAGTCTTTTTCTGATACATTAATCATTTGCTCAAAAATATCACTTATTCCATATCCTACTACATGTACATTATCCAAAATAAGATTTAAATAAAATCCTAGAAATTCTGCAAGTGCTGTAGTGCTTCTTAAACCTATTATATATATTTTTCGAGCTGAAAATATACTATTTACAACATCTTCGAAAGTCTTATGGTTTATTTTTTCAAGTGTAGCCCGTATATTTTCCATGTCTGATTTTAACACACCCTTTAGTGCGCTTTCTTCACTTACAAAATCATTTGACAGTTCAATTCTTTGAACTGTAGTAAGTTTGTTTTTTATTAACTCTTGAAGAGCCTTTTGTAGTTTCGGGTATCCTGAGAATCCAAGTTCATTTGCAAACCTAACAACAGTAGATTCACTTACACCTACACTGATACCTAATTTGGCAGCGGTCATAAAAGCTGCTTTATCATAATGTTTCAAGATGTACTCAGCTATAAGTTTTTGTCCCTTACTTAATCTTGGAAACTTAATTTGAATGGTTCTCATTAAATCTTGTTTATTATTATCTTCCATAATACTTTAATCCTTTCTTTCAATCCCCAAATTCTTGCAATATTTATTTCATTTTAACATCTATTGAACAATTTATCAATACATCTTTCAATTGTTAACTATTTTTCTTTATAAATATTTATGATATTTTTACCTTCTCTTTCTGTAATACCGAAAACAAGGTTATTTTCACTTAAGTTTTTGTTTAGGAAATCTACTACTTTGTACATTTCTTCATGATATATGAATTCTTTTGATGCTATTAATTCTAATTTATCCTGCATTTTTAAAATCCTCCTATTTATACTTTTATTTCAATATTTATCTAAAGTATACTGATTTCTATTAGGATTAAGTATTATTTTAACTTCCATGTATACTTATTTCTTTTTTTGGAATTTACATAATATTTAATAAACTTATTAAACATTATAATAAAATTAAGACTACATAATATTTAAGCGATACATAGTCTTAATTTTTTTATACTTATAGATCTTTAATAGATTCTAGTTCTTCAGACGTTAAGTGCCTCCATTTGCCTAAAGGTAAATCTCCTAGCTTTATTTTTCCTATTTGCACTCTCTGTAGTTCTATTACTGGATGATTTATAGCATCACACATTTTTCTTATTTGTTTGTTTTTACCCTCATGTATAATTATTTCGGCATCTGAAGAGTCTATAAAAGTTCCTAAAATTTTCATTTCTGCTGGTGCTGTAATATAGCCATCTATACTTATACCTTCTTCAAATTTCTTAATATCATCTTCATTAAGAATCCCCTGAACTTCTGCCATGTAAATTTTACTTTTTTCTTCCCTTGGATGTGCTATTTTATTATAAATGTCTCCATCATTAGTAAGAAGTATTAATCCTGATGTATCACAATCTAACCGCCCTATAGGATATACTCGCTGTTCTACATTTACTAGATCTAAGATAGTTTCTCTTCCTTTTTCATCTTTAACGGTAGAAACATATCCTTGTGGTTTATTTAAAGCAATATATACTTTATTTTCTTCCTTTTTTATTAATTTATCATCTACTGTTACTATGTCTTTTTCATTGTTTACTTTAGACCCTAGCTCACTAATCGTTTTGTCATTAACTTTAACTCTACCTTGTAATATAATTTCTTCACATTTTCTTCTAGAAGCTACCCCACAAGAGGCCATATATTTTTGTAATCTTTCTTCCATAAACATCACCTTTTTAATTAGATTTTAAACAATTAATTTCTTATAGTATGTAATATATTTGATTTTTATATCATGCTGCCATTAATAAAACTTCACCTAAATCAAGTTTCTCTTAATAAAATAAATTTTAAAGTAAAAAATTACATACTATAATAATTTATACTTTATCTTATAATTTATCAAGTTAAACTTTAAAGGATTACTGTATTTACTTGTTTTTATATAATTAATGCTCTTTATTTCTATTGTTTTATACATTATGCATTTTTTTTACAATGTTTAAACTTTAAATTCTCAATTAATGAAATTGATTTTAGAATAAACTTTTCAATTAATGGTAATACTTACATTAATAATAAGCTTGGTAAGGAGGCATTTAAATGAGAATTCCAAATCACATTGGTATTATACCTGATGGTAATAGAAGATGGGCTGTTAATCAAGGATTAGGAAAAGAGCAGGGCTATGAGCGTGGTTTAGAACCAGGAATGAAGTTATTTAAAATTTGCAAAAAACTTGGAGTTAAAGAATTAACCTATTATGGATTTACCACAGACAATACAAAAAGACCCCAAATACAAACCAAGGCATTTACATCTTCATGTGTAGATGCAGTTAAAATGCTTTCAAAAGAAGATGCTTCGCTTTTAGTAGTTGGTAATACTTCTAGTCCTATGTTTCCTAAAGAATTACTTCCTTTTACTAAAAGAAAGGTTTTTGGTGATGGCAGCATGAAAGTTAATTTTTTAGTTAACTACGGTTGGGAGTGGGATTTAGCTAGTGTAAATAATTTACAGACAAACAATAGAAATTCTATAATAGATTATTTACAATCATCGGATATAACTAGAGTAGATTTAATAATAAGATGGGGTGGAAGAAGAAGACTTAGTGGATTTCTACCAATTCAATCTGTGTATTCTGATTTTTATATAATAGATGATTATTGGCCTGATTTTAAAACTTCTCATTTTTCTGATGCATTAAATTGGTATAACTCTCAAGATGTTACCCTTGGTGGGTAACATTTATATTTGTCATCATTTATAAGCGTACTCTATATAGAATTTTAATTATTGTAACTAAATACACATTTTATCTTTTATTTAAAAAATATTTATACTATAAATTAAATTATTATTTTTTAAATATTTAATGATTTTACTTATAGCTTTGCCATGGTTTGAAAATAATAGTATGGGAGGAGTGATACCATGAGCAAAGAAACAATTAAAAATTATTCTTTTAAAATTCCTATTGAACAACACGATACAGCTTCTTGGGCTAATATTAGTGAAACAATACCTATTTCTAATGTTTCTGTTCCTAATGAAACAGAAACCATTAATGCAAAAGAATGGGTAGATTCAAATCAAAAATAAAAGGTTGCATTTTAAAGCAACCTACGTCTCCTTTAAAAAGGAAACTTTTAGACTGCTGACAAAATATATTTGTCAGCAGTCTTTTATTATAATCTATTGAAGTAAGTTCTTAATTCAGCTGGGGATTCTTTTACCCCAACTGAATTTTAGAGCTACAAATGCATGACTTACTCCAAGTTAATTAGTTTCAAATTTTTCCTCGGCTAATCTTCTATAAGATTCATACCTTTCCTTTGCATGTTTTTCAGCTTCCACAAACATAGTTTCAGCAATGTCTGGGAATGCATTTTTAAGAGAGGTGTATCTTATTTCCCCACTTATAAATTCTTTAAAATCTTTAGTCGGTTCTTTAGAATCCATTATAAAAGGATTTTTTCCTTCGTCTTTTAGTTCTGGATTAAATCTATACATATGCCAATATCCGGATTCCACTGCCTTCTTTCCTTCCATAACACTAGTTCCCATACCAGTTTTTATACCGTGATTAATACATGGAGCATACGCTATTATAATTGATGGCCCTTTATAATTTTCGGCCTCATTTATTGCCTTTATAGTTTGATTCATATTTGCACCCATTGAAATTTGAGCAACATATACATAACCATAACTCATAGCCATCATTCCAAGATCTTTTTTTCTTATTTTTTTACCTGAGGCTGCAAATTTAGCAACAGCAGCAGTTGGAGTTGCCTTAGATGATTGACCTCCTGTATTAGAATATACTTCCGTGTCCATTACTAATATATTCACATCATCTCCAGATGCAAGAACATGATCTAGTCCTCCATATCCAATATCATATGCCCAACCATCTCCGCCTATTATCCATTGAGATTTTTTAATTAGAAAATCTTTTTTATCTAATATTTCTTTTATTAATGCGCTACCATTATAGTTATGCTGCTTTAACACTTCAAATATTTTAACTGTAGCTATTTTGGATTCTTGTGCATCATTCATACCTGCAATCCATTGTCTAAATGCATCCTTAATTTTATCACTTCCTGGAGCAGCTATATACTCATTCATCAAATCTGCTAACTTTTCTCTTATTTGATTAACTGCTAGGTGCATTCCATATCCATACTCTGCATTATCTTCAAACAAAGAATTTCCCCAAGCAGGTCCTCTACCTTCAGCATTAACAGTATATGGTATTGATGGAGCACTAGCTCCCCAAATTGAAGAACATCCTGTAGCATTAGCAATCATCATTCTGTCTCCAAATAATTGGGTAAGAAGTTTTACATAAGCCGTTTCGCCACATCCTGGACAGGCACCATTAAACTCTAAAAGTGGTTTTGCAAACTGACTTCCTTTTAGTGTCTTAATATCCATAAGGCTATCTTTATTAGAAATCTTAGTTGCATATTCCCAATTATCTGCCTGAGCTTCGATTTCCTGTTCTGCTGGCTGCATGATAATGGCTTTCCCTGGTGCAGGGCATATATCTGCACAATTTCCACACCCAGTACAATCTAATGGGGATACTTGAATACGATATTCTAATCCTTCTAAAGGTTTACCTACAGCTTTCTTAGAATTAAATTTATCAGGTGCATTTTTTACTTCTTCCTCACTTAACAAGAATGGTCTTATAGTAGCATGAGGACAAATGTATGAACATTGATTACACTGAATACATTTGTCTATTTGCCATTGTGGTACCAGTACTGCAATACCTCTCTTTTCATAAGCAGTAGTACCTAATGGGAATGAGCCATCTTCCATACCTTTAAATGCACTTACAGGTAAATCATCACCATGAAGTCTTGACATAGGTATTTGTATATTTTTAACAAAGTCATTGTCTATGCTAGTATTATTATTTTCATCCTTTAAATCTTTCCAAGAAACTGGAACTGTTACTTTAACAATAGATCCTATACCTTTATCTACAGCTGCTTTGTTCATCTCTACAATTTTTTCACCTTTTTTACCATAGGTTTTTTCTATGGAATCTTTTAAATACTTTATTGCCTCTTCAACAGGAATTACATTAGCTAATTTAAAGAAAGCTGTCTGCATAATCATATTAATTCTTCCACCCAAACCAATTTGAGATGCAATACCTACAGCATCTATAGTATAAAATTTAATATTATTTTCTGCTATATATTTTTTAATCTTTACTGGAAGTTTTTCCTCAAGTTCAGTTTTACTCCAAGGAGAATTAAGTAAAAAAATTCCATCTTTCTTCAATCCCTTTAACAAATCATACTGAAATACAAAAGATTTATTATGGCATGCTATATAGTCTGCATTATATACTAGATAAGGAGATTTTATAGGTTTTTTACCAAATCTCAAATGTGAAACAGTAGTTCCTCCAGATTTTTTACTATCATAAGAAAAATATGCTTGAGCATACATATCTGTATTATCTCCGATGATTTTAATAGCACTTTTATTAGCACCTACTGTACCATCCGAACCTAAACCCCAAAACTTACAGCTTATAGTTCCTGGTGGTGTAGTTTCTATCATTTCTGCTTCAGGTAAAGAAGTGTTAGTTACATCATCTTTTATGCCAATAGTAAAGTGATCTTTGGAATTACTATCTTTTAAATTATTAAATACTGATAGGATTTGTGAAGGTGTTGTATCCTTAGAACCTAATCCATATCTACCACCTATAATTACAGGTTTTTGTTCATTCTTATAAAACAATTTTACTACATCTAAGTATAAAGGTTCTGCTAAAGCTCCTGGTTCTTTTGTTCTATCTAATACAGCTATTTTCTTTACAGTAGATGGGATCACATTGAAGAAGTGCTTTGGTGAAAATGGTCTATATAAATGTACCTTTATGCATCCTACCTTTTCTCCCGTTCTCATAAGATAATCAATAGTTTCGTCAATAGTATCACATACAGAACCCATGGCTACAATTACATTTTCAGCATCATTTGCTCCATAATAGTTAAAAGGCTTATAAGATCTCCCTGTAATTTTTTCAATTTCTTTCATATAGTCTTCTACTATAACTGGTACTTTGTCATAAAAACTATTAGAGGCCTCTCTTCCTTGAAAATATATATCAGGATTTTGTGCTGTTCCTCTTACTTTAGGGTGTTCTGGATTTAACGCATTATTTCTAAATTCATTAATAGCATTGTAATCTACTATTTTATCAAGTTCTGTATAATCGATAACTTCTACCTTTTGATATTCATGTGATGTTCTAAATCCATCGAAAAAGTGTAAAAAAGGTACTCTAGCTTTAATTGCACAAAGATGAGCAACTGAAGCTAGATCCATTACCTCTTGAACACTAGATGAAGCCAAAAGAGCAAAGCCTGTTTGACGACAAGCCATTACATCTTGATGATCACCAAAAATTGATAAAGCATGTGCTGCAACCGCACGAGCAGTTACATGAAAAACTCCCGGCAAATGTTCTCCTGCCATTTTGTACATGTTGGGAATCATTAATAACAATCCCTGTGAAGCAGTGTATGTTGTGGTTAACGCACCTGCTGCAAGAGAACCATGCATTGCGCCTGCTGCACCTGCTTCAGATTGCATCTCAGAAACTTTAACGCTTTGCCCAAATAGATTTTTCTTTCCATGAGCAGACCATTCATCAACACCTTCTGCCATAGGTGTTGATGGTGTAATTGGATATAGTGCTGCTACTTCTGTAAAAGCATAAGAAGCATACGCAGCTGCACCATTTCCATCCATAGTTTTCATAATTTTTTTCATAAGCTAATCCTCCAAGATAATAACAAATTTTATTTCTTTCTTATTATTTGGTACGAAGAACTTCTTATGCATAAAAAATTTATACTTTTTTAAAATTTATATTTTTTTAAATTTTTAGTAATTATATTGTCTAGCAAACTTTCATTTGGAATATAAGGCAAAGTTATATGATCTGTAGCTTTATTATTTTTATTGTATTCAATACTTGTAGTAATAGAATTTTCATTTCGTGCCCAAGCACGTCTTGCCACACCACCCATTACGTCCCATGCCATAGCAGAACGTATTATTTTATCTACTCTTTCACTACCATCAAGCACAAGTCCAAAGCCACCATTAATGGACTTTCCTATACCAACTCCACCTCCATTGTGTAGGGTGACAAGACTCATACCCCTAGCACAATTACCAGCGTAACATTTTACAGCCATATCAGCCATTATCTTAATTCCATCTTTAATATTAGCCGTTTCCCTAAATGGAGTGTT
>CAZKOJ010000174.1:0-1761 GCA_964554365.1 uncultured Clostridium sp.
AGGGAGCAGTATCTACTATGGACTTAAAAGAAATAGGATGTCAGGTAGAACTTTCAAATACATACCATCTTCATCTAAGACCTAGTGATGATGTAGTGAAAAATATGGGTGGATTACATAAATTTATGAATTGGGATAGACCTATTTTAACAGATTCAGGTGGATTTCAAGTGTTTTCACTAGCTAAAATGAGAAAGATAAAAGAAGAAGGCGTTTATTTTAACTCCCATATAGATGGTAGAAGAATATTCATGGGGCCAGAAGAAAGCATGAGGATACAAAGTAATCTTGCTTCCACGATAGCTATGGCTTTTGATGAATGTATACCGAATCCTTCTTCAAGAGAGTATGTTGAACAATCTGTGGCAAGGACTACCAGATGGCTAGAACGATGTAAAAATGAAATGGATAAATTAAATTCACTTCAAGATACAATAAATAAAAATCAAATGCTTTTTGGTATAAATCAAGGAGGCGTTTATGAAGATATAAGAATTGAACATGCTAAAACTATAAGGAAAATGGATTTAGATGGCTATGCTATTGGTGGTTTAGCTGTTGGAGAAACTCATGAGGAAATGTATAGGATAATAGATGCAGTAGTTCCTCACCTTCCAGAAGATAAGCCTATTTACCTTATGGGAGTTGGTATGCCAAGTAATATATTAGAAGCTGTAGATAGAGGCGTGGACTTTTTTGACTGTGTTCTTCCAGCTAGAAATGGAAGACACGGACATGTATTTACTAAAGATGGAAAAATAAATTTGTTTAATGCAAAATATGAACAAGATTCTAAACCTATAGATGAAGGCTGTCAATGTCCAGCTTGTAAACACTACTCCAGAGCTTATATAAGACATTTATTTAAAGCTAAAGAAATGCTTGCTATGAGACTTTGTGTATTACACAATCTTTATTTCTACAATAATTTAATGCAAGAGATAAGAGATGCCATTGATGGAGACTATTTCCAAGAATATAAAAAGCAAAAGCTAGAACAATGGAATGGAAGAGCCTAAAAATTAAGAAGGGAGGTGAGTTCAATGAAAACTTTAGTGCAATTTTCTCCGCTTATATTTATGCTTATATTATTTTATCTATTGATATTTGTTCCAGAAGGAAAGAGAAAAAAGAAATACAGGGAAATGCTGGATAATCTTAAAGTTAATGATGAAATTATGACTAAAGGTGGTATAGTTGGCAAGATAATAAACATACAAGATAGATTTATTATACTTCAAACTGGTCCAGATAAAGTTAGAATAAAGCTTGATAAAACTGGAATATTAAACTTGTTATCAGAAATTGAGTCATATGATAATAAGGATGAAAAAAAAGTAGAAGATAAAAAAGTAGAAATTAAAAAAGAAGCTTAAATTTTAATCATAAAACACCTTCTTTCTACATAGATACTATTAGATAGGAGGTGTTTTAAAATGGAAAAAAATAACAGCACTAGCTACTTCACGGCGGCAGAAGGTGTGTTAAGAGGATTTGTTATAACTTTAGTTTTACTTCTGATTTTTGCAGTTATAATGACTTTCACAGAGGTTAGTGAAAGTATTAGCTCCATATTTTATTTAGTAACTACTCTTATAAGTGTAATGTATGGTTCTATTTATGCAGTAAAAAAAATAAAAAAAAGAGGTTGGCTCATTGGAATTATGGTAACTGTTTTATATTTGTTAATACTTTATATAGTTTCGGTTGTATCAGGAAACTCTGCTGTAATCGGTTCTAATAGAATGGCTAGATTCCAAC
>CAZKOJ010000174.1:1771-8126 GCA_964554365.1 uncultured Clostridium sp.
TTATGTTATAATCAAACGGAAAAGTTTATGAATGGAGGAATTCAAATGAAACATATAAAAACTATAAACAAAACAAATATAAAAGACAGTTTAAAGAAGCCAGGATGCAAGGAATGTGCTAACTCATGTCAATCAGCATGCAAAACTTCTTGCACAGTTGCTAATTTAGCTTGTGAAAATTAATATAAAGTTAGGCAGTAACGGTGTGTTACTGCTTTAAATTTACATTTATATTTCAGTATATTTAAGATATAAAAATTTCAAAACTAATCGTAGTAAAGAATTGACAATGATAAGTTGTCAATATTTATGTTTTATAGGGAGGAAAAAAAGTTGGCGGATATTCACAAGTTTGTCCAGGGTGAAGAGTATTATGTAGTAGATGTAAACTCTGGATCAGTACATGTAGTAGATGAATTAGTATATAGTATTTTAGATGAAGAAAAGTTAAAAGGAAAAGATGAAATTATAAATAAATTAAAGGACAAGTATACAGAGGAAGAAATAGAAGAAGCTTATGATGAGATAAAAAAACTTATAGAAGAAAATATATTATATTCTAAAGATTTGTATGAAAATATAGCGTTAAGCTTAGAAAAGACAGAATCGTACATAAAGGCTTTATGCTTGAATATAGCTCACGATTGTAATTTAAGATGTAAATATTGTTTTGCAGATGAAGGAGAATATAAAGGTTGTAGAAAACTTATGTCTCCAGAAATAGGTAAAAAAGCTATTGATTTTGTTATTAAAAAATCAGGTCCAAGAAAAAATATAGAGATAGATTTGTTCGGTGGAGAACCATTGATGGCATTCGCTGCTGTAAAAGAAATCGTGGAATATGGAAAAGAGCAAGAAAAAATCTGTAACAAAAAGATAAGATTTACAATGACAACTAATGCTACTCTATTAAATGATGAAATAATGGATTATTTAGATAAGAACATGGGAAATATAGTTTTAAGTATAGATGGAAGAAAAGAGATAAATGACAAAGTTAGAGTAAGAGTAGATGGAAGTGGATCTTATGACAGTATAATACCTAAAATAAAAAAAATGGTTCAAATGAGAGATAGTTCAAAGCAATATTATGCAAGAGGAACTTTTACAAGATTGAACACAGATTTCTTTGAAGATATAAAATTCATGGTAGATCAAGGGTTTGACGAAGTATCAATAGAGCCTGTAGTGTTACCGGAAGATCATCCACTTTCACTTAGAGAAGAGGATCTTCCTATTATATTTGAACAATATGATAAGTTATATGTTGAAATGGTTAGACGCCATAAAGAAGGAAAAGAATTTAAATTTTATCATTTTAATATAGATTTACAAGGTGGTCCTTGTGTATACAAGAGAATATCAGGATGTGGTGCAGGGCATGAATATGTGGCTATAACTCCGGATGGGGATATTTATCCATGTCATCAATTTGTTGGTAATGAAAAATTCAAATTAGGAACTTTATTAGATGATAAAGAATTAAATAGTGGCATAACAGAAGAGTTTAAATGTGCACATATATATAATAAACCTGAATGCAAAAAATGTTGGGCTAGATTTTACTGCAGCGGTGGATGTCAAGCAAATAATTATAATTTTAATGGAGACATGCATATACCATATGCATTAGGATGTAAAATGCAGAAAAAGAGAATTGAGTGTGCAATTGCATTGAAATCAAAGATTATGGAATAATTCTCTGAAAATTTACATCTATAAATATTGACTGTATTTTTTTAAAGTAATATAATTGCTATTGTAAATAGATGTAAAATAAAAGGGTCGATTGAATACGAAGGAGGATAAAAATGAAAAATAAGGCAAAAAGCACCATATTATTCATCGTTTCGGTGTTTATAATAGGTGTATTAGCTTATTCAGGTGCTTATGGACTTAATGTTGGTGATTATAGAGTTAAGTCCTTTAGTGAAGTAATAAACAAGGGCCTTGATCTTCAAGGAGGAGTATCTGTACTTGAAGAAATACAGGGAGATAATGTTGATCAGAAAACTATAGATAGAACTGTTGAACTTTTAGCTTTGAGGGTTAACAAACTAGGAGTTAGTGAAACAGTTGTTACCAGAGAAGGAAAAAAGAGAATAAGAATAGAGATACCAGGAAAATTCGATGCTAAAGAAGTAATAGATGGTGTTGCAAAAACTGGTGAACTTAAGTTTATAGGTCCTGATAAACAAGTTATTCTTACAGGTAAAGATGTTAAAGAGGCTACATCTTACATTGATCAGGAAGATGGAAAACCTGCGGTTGGTCTTGAACTAAACAGTGAAGGAGCTAGGAAGTTCTCAGATGCCACTCAAAAGTTTTTAGGGCAAAAAATATCTATTTATATGGATGAACAGTTGCTTACAGATCCTACAGTTAGTGTTCATATAGCTAATGGAAAAGCAAGTATTAATGGAAGTAAAAGCTTAGAAGAAGCCAAGAAAAATGCAAACCTAATTAATTCTGGTTCACTACCAGTAGTAGTTAAACCAGTACAATCTAAAATGATAGGAGCATCACTTGGTGGCAATGCATTATCTTTAAGTATATTAGCTGGTGAAATTGGTATAGGTTTAGTTTTATTATTTATGATTTTATACTATAGAGTACCAGGTGTTATTGCTTCTATAGCATTAGTATTATACATATATATAGTGCTCCTTGCGTTTGCTAGTGTAAAAGTCACATTAACATTGTCAGGTATTGCAGCATTCCTGCTTACCGTTGGTATGGCAGTTGATGCTAATATACTTATATTTGAAAGAACAAAAGAGGAGCTTAAAAGTGGGAAATCAATAAAATCTTCTATAGATGCAGGATTCCACAGAGCTATGACATCAATACTTGATTCAAATATAACTTCAATTATTTCAGGTTTAGTACTTTATAGTGTTGGTACAGGTGCTGTAAAAGGATTTGCGCTTACACTTATTATAGGTGTAGTTTTAAGTATGTTTACAGCTATAACAGTAACAAGATCCTTAATGAATTTAGCAGCAAATATGGGTTGTTTTAAACAAAAATGGACCATAGGAACCTTTGGAGTCCATGACTTTAGAAGGGGGTTAAAGTAATATGTATAAAATCATAGAAAAAACTAAAATATGGTTTTCAATATCCCTTATAATAATTTTTATAGGCATGGTTACTATGGCTACTAAAGGTTTGGAATATGGATTAGATTTTAAAGGTGGTACTGTAGTTGAAATAAATGTGGCAAAAGATTTTAATAAAGTAGATATAGATAATATAATTAAAAAATATTCAAAAGATTTTCAATCAAATAAAGTTAATAATACATCTATAGATATAAAAAGTGCTTCCTTAACTGATGATAATGTAAGTAGCATTGTAAAAGATGTAAAGGTAAAATTTAAAGAAAGCAAGCTTATAAGTCAAGATCACATAGGAGCTGCTATAGGAAAAGAGGCCAGGGTAAAAGCCTTACAAGCAGTAGCGGCATCTATTGCATTTATGTTTGTATATATAGTAATGAGATTTGAACTTAAATTTGCTATGGCTGCAATTGTTTCCCTTGTACATAATGTACTTATAATGCTTTCAGTTTATGCAGTACTTAGAGTACCTATAGATTCAAGCTTTATAGCAGCAGCACTTACAGTTATAGGTTTTTCAGTCCATGATACCATAGTTGTTTTTGATAGAATAAGAGAAAATCAAAAATATATGAGAGGATCAGATCCTATACTGATTGGTAATGCTAGTTTAACTCAGACTATGGCAAGATCTATAAATACAGTATTAACTGTTGTAATTACCCTAGCATCTGTGTATATTCTAGTTCCTTCTGTAAGAAGTTTTTCAGAGCCTATTTTAATAGGAATTGTTACAGGATGTTATTCATCAATATGTATAGCTACGCCTCTATGGGTAATATTAAAAAAACATTTAGGTAAAAAGAAAAATTTAGGTAATAGAAATTTAAAGACAGCAAAATAAAGAAAAGTGTTTTAAATATTAGGTTGTTATGATAAAATAAAAAATCTAGAGTATATGTAACTCTAGATTTTTTTTAGTGTTAATAAACCCATTACAGAGGGTTTGTAAAAAGCGACAATATCATTTATAATATATATGCTTTCGATAAATTTGGAGGATTTTATTATGGATAGACAAGAAGGAAATATGCAGTATTCTAGGTTTTCAGATATGCAAGACCCTTTCTTATTAAAAGGAATGAAAGAAGCATTAAAAAGAATAATAAAAGCAGTAAATGAAAGAGAAAAAATAGTGATTTATGGCTATTATGACTTAGATGGCATAACAGCTGTATCTTTGTTATTGCTTGTTTTAAAATATTTAAATGCAGATGTGGAATACTTTGTTTCTGATGATATAGATGATAATTTTAGCATGAATTCTGAAACAGTAGAAAATCACATAAAATTTTTAGGTACAAAGCTTATTATTACAGTAGGATGTGGTATAAACTCTGTTTCTCAAGTAGAGCTTTGTAAAGAATTGGGCATAGATGTAATTATAACTGACTACCATAAATGCTGTGAGCTATTACCTGAAACTGTTATTGTTAATCCGACCCAAAAGGACTGTAAGTACCCATTTAAAGATTTAACAGCGGTAGGAATTGCCTTTAAAATAGCACAATCCATATCTATGTACTACCAAATGAAGTGTATAAGCAAGTATTTAGATTTGGTTATGATAGGCACGCTTTCAAGAGGTATAACCGTAACTGGTGAAAATAAGATTATCATAAATCAAGGAATATACCATTTGAATTATACAAATAACTATGGGCTTAAGGCTTTAATAAAGGTCCATAAAATTGTCAGTATAAATAAAAAAAGCATATGTAAATTAGCACATAATATTATACCATCATTAAAAAGCAGAAGGACTGCTGATAATGCAAGAATCGCTGTGGAGCTATTTACTACATCAAATATGGATAGAGCTGAACAAATAGCAAAATATTTGAAGAATGAAACTAAGGGTAATAAATTGTGTATTTTTTAAAAATATTTTTAAAATTTGAATATGTGTCAATAATTAATATATAATTAAAAAGTAAGAGTTTAGAAATTTATTATAATACAGTATACGATGATATATTGAGGGGGAATACAAGTGGATTTAAAGAAAAAAGTAAGAATTATAGATGGTTTTCCAAAGAAGGAATAAGCTTTAAAGATGTTACTACTTTATTGCAGGACAAAGATGTATTTAAATATACAGTGGATAAAATAGCAGAGTATTTAAAAGATAAAAATATTGATATAGTGGTTGGCCCAGAAGCTAGGGGCTTTTTATTTGGAGCACCAGTAGCATACGCTATAGGAGCAGGATTTGTACCTGTAAGGAAGCCAGGAAAATTACCTTATGATACTATAAGTGTAAGTTATGATTTGGAATATGGCAGTGATGAATTGCAAATACATAAGGATAGTATAAAACTCGGGAAAAGAGTTGCTATAGTAGATGACTTATTAGCAACAGGAGGAACGATATCATCTGTTGTTAAACTAATAGAACAAATTGGAGGAGAAGTTGTAACTTTAGATTTTGTTATGGAGTTAACTGACTTAAATGGAAGAGAAAAATTAGAAGGATATGACTTAATGTCATTAATTCAATACGATATTTAAGGCTACAATAGAAATAGGCGTTTCATCTAAATAAATTGCAAGTTTCTACAGTATATAATATAATATTAATAAAAAGTGATGGCTGGTTTTCTTAACCAGCCATTGATTTTAGAGGAGTAGTAGCATGCTGGAAAAATTAATTAAAAAAATAGATAAAAATTGTAGTAATGTGGATAAAGAAATGGTAAAAAAAGCATATAATTTAGCTGATGAAGCACATAAGGCTCAAAGAAGAGAATCAGGAGAGCCTTATATAATGCATCCTGTAGAAGTAGCATGTATATTAGCTGAAATGGGCATGGACACTAGTACTATAACAGCAGGACTACTACATGATGTAATAGAAGATACGGAACATACTTATGATGATATATGCAGAGAATTTAGTGTTGAAGTTGCTAATTTAGTTGATGGTGTAACTAAATTAGGAAAAATACAATATAAAACTAAAGAAGAACAGCAAGCTGATAATGTTAGGAAGATGCTGCTTGCTATGGCAAAAGATATAAGAGTTATATTGATAAAACTAGCAGATAGAATTCATAATATGAGAACTTTAAAATATATGTCTGTAGAAAAACAGAAAGAAAAGGCAAAAGAAACATTTGATATCTATGCACCACTTGCACACAGATTAGGTATGTCAAAAATAAAATGGGAATTGGAAGATTTAGGGTTCAGATATATGAATCCTAATGAATATTATTTTATAGTAAGGAAAA
>CAZKOJ010000175.1:0-5846 GCA_964554365.1 uncultured Clostridium sp.
TGAAACTTGGAATAGTTGGGTTACCTAATGTTGGTAAAAGTACTTTATTTAATGCTATAACTCAGGCTGGAGCTGAATCTGCTAATTACCCATTTTGTACTATAGAACCAAATGTAGGAGTAGTTAGTGTTCCTGATAAAAGATTAGACGTTCTTGAAAAAATGTATAATACCAAGAAAAAAATATATACTGCTATAGAATTCTATGATATAGCTGGACTAGTTAAAGGTGCAAGTAAGGGAGAAGGTCTAGGAAATAAGTTCTTATCTCATATAAGAGAGGTTGAGTCAATCGTTCATGTAGTAAGATGTTTTGATGATGCTAACGTAGTTCATGTTGATGGCTCAGTAGATCCTATACGTGACATTGAAACTATAAGTCTTGAACTTGTATTTTCTGATTTAGATGTTATTGATAGACGAATTGAAAAAGTTGTTAAACTTGCTCGATCTGGGAACAAAGAAGCAAAAGCTGAATATGACTTAACAGTTAAACTTAAAAATCATCTTGAAGAAGGCAAACCAGTAAGAACTTTAGAATTAACTGATGATGAAGCTTTAGCTGTAAAAGGTTTTTTTCTTCTTACAACAAAACCAGTATTATATGTAGCAAATATTTCTGAAGATGATTTAGTTTCAGGCAATTTAGAAAATAAGTATGTAAAGATAGTGAAAGATTTTGCAGCTAAGGAAGAATCTGAAGTAATAGTTATTTCAGCCAAAATAGAAGAAGAGCTTTCTACTCTTGATGAAGATGAAAAGAAAGAAATGCTCGAAGAATATGGTCTTGCCGAAGCTGGCCTTGATAAATTAATCCATGCTAGTTATAAACTATTAGGACTTATAAGTTTCTTAACTGCTGGTGTGCAAGAAGTTAGAGCTTGGACTATAAAAAATGGAACCAAGGCACCTCAAGCTGCTGGAAAAATCCATACAGATATAGAGAAAGGCTTTATAAGGTGTGAAACTATAGGCTATGACAAGTTAATAGAATGTGGTTCTGAACCCATGGCAAAAGAAAAAGGTTTTTTCAGACTTGAAGGAAAAGAATATGTTATGCAAGATGGGGATGTAGTTAACTTTAGATTTAACGTGTAAGCCGAGTTGTAGTTTTTTTATGCACAATAAACAAGTGACAATTGACGATTTATGGATAAAAAACCACCTTTATTGTCAATTGTCACTTCTTCATTACTTTTTCTTATTTTTATCTACATATTTTTTTAACTCTTTATCTAATTCATCCATAACTTCCTTATATCCAATGTCTTTTTCTCCCATTAAAACTTGTACAGCATCCTCAATAGAACTCATAGAATATATGTGAAAATTTCCATTCTTAATTTCTTCTTCTATTTCTTTATTCAATACAAGACTATTCAAATTAGCTTCCGGAATCAATACACCTTTATCCGTTACCTTATCTATTAATTTGCATATTTTAAAGAAACCTTCTATTTTGTCATTTACACCGCCTATAGGCTGTACTTCTCCAAATTGGTTTATAGAACCTGTAACAGCTATATTTTGTTTTACCCCGATTTTACTTAAAGAAGATATCATAGATATAGCTTCTCCCACTGACGCACTATCTCCATCTATTTTTCCATATAATTGCTCAAAGCTCAAATGAAAATCTACAGGTATCTTTTCATAACCACCTATAAGATTATTTATATATCCTCTTAATATACTTATAGCTTTATTGTGAATATTTCCACTTAGATTACTTTCTTTTTGTACATCTACTATATTGCCATCACCTTTATAACTACAACAAGTTATCCTTATAGGCTTTCCAAAGCTGCAATACCCTACATCTATTACAGATAAACCATTTACCTGTCCTACTAGCTTATCTTTCACATTTATAAATATTTTATTTTCTTTATAGCCATCATTTATTTGTTTTTCTATTAGCTCTTCATCATAAACTATATCTATTATATCTTTTGCTTCTATATACGTTCTCTTATCAGCCTTAACCTTGTTGTTGGACATCATTAAAATTTTGCTTAGTTCCTGGTCATCTATATAAAGTTTATTCTTATCTTCAGCCTTTCTAGATAAAAATTTTGCCACCTCTGTTATAGCATCATCTGTTAAAGAATAGAGATTATTGTATTTACATATATTGAATACTTTTAATAAAAATGACTGCTTTATATCCTCATTAATCTCTACAATAGATTTGTATTCAGCACGTACTGTAAATATCTTTCTAAAATCTTCATCATAGTTATACATGAAATCATAGGTATTATAGTCACCTATAAGTATTATTTTTTCATTAAACTTTATAGGTTCAGGCTTTAATCCATTTAGAGATAATAGTTCTAAATATCCTCTATTGTAATCTAAATCTACTTTTCCACTTATAAGAGATTTTTTAAAGTAATAATATGCTGAAGCGTTACTTAACAGATTATTTACCCTAATTATAAGACAACCACCATTAGCCTTTAAGATAGACCCTGATTTTATTAAGCTAATATCAGTAACATATACCCCATTTTTATTTTCATACTCTATGCTCCCCAATAGATTATTTATATTAGGATCTTCCTCAAATATTACATCTGGTGCATCGCTGTCACTGTTATCAACCAATACATTTACTACATACTTGTAAATTATTTCATTTATTTCTTCTTCATCGTCCTCATAACTTATAGAATATATATCTTTTATATCATTTTCTATATTGCAGCAAATATTATTTAAGTATTCTATGGCTTCCTCATGGTCTCTAAACTTATTTAAATATTCCTTCTTAATATCTTCAGTTTTTATACTATAATACCCGTCCATAAGCACTTTTATTTTTTCAATTTCACATAGTTCCATATCCTTTAATTGTTCTAAAACATCTTGAGCATTATTCTTTAACGCTCCAACCTTAGTTAATATTTCTTCTTTTTCCTCTATTCCTAAGTCATCATAATCCTTTTCATTCATCATTCCATCTTTATCTTTCATTGGAATAAATGTAAAGCCATTCTGAGTGGGTTTCATAGTAAAGCCATCTTCTTCAGCCGCCTTCAGAAGCTTATTTATCAAATTGGACTTCTTTTTTTGAAGATTATCCACTATTTTTTCCTTGTCTTTATTAGATGAGCTAGTATAAAACTCATAAGTTGAATCTGAATATATCTTCTGTACTTTTTCTAACATTTCCTTTAATTTTTTTCCTTCACCACCTGGTAAAAACAATGCTTTTGGATATTTTTCCTCCTTTTGCACTACGTAGCATATATCCTGAGGTTTTTCTTTATATTCTAAATTTTCCTTTATAAAACTTATGATTTTTTGTAATTTATCCTTTGAAAAATCATCTATAAGATAAACATTATATCCTTCTTTCTCTATTTCTAAAGCTGTTTTTATTTTTTTATATACTTCATCATATTCAGGCATTTCATTGTTGTCGTCTCTCAATTTGATATCATTAAATTCAAATTTATATATAACTTCTTCAGCTGTCAATTCTCTATGCATATTCCAACCTCCTTTCATCGCTTACTATAATAATATTCTTAAAATTAATATTTAGGCACAAAAAAACAAAAAAACTGCTAAGCAGTTTTTTATTTAAATTGGAAATTAAATTTTTATTTTTCTGCACCTTCACATATTGCAATAGATGCTGAAGCCCCTATTCTTGTAGCACCAGCATCCACCATAGCTTTTGCTTGTGGAAAATTATGAACTCCGCCTGAGGCTTTAACACCTATATCTTTTCCAACAGTTTCTCTCATAATTTTAATATCCTCTATAGTTGCTCCACCTGTGGAGAATCCTGTAGAAGTTTTCACAAAATCTGCACCTACTTCTTTTGCTAGCTTGCATGACATAACTTTTTCTTCATCTGTTAAAAGACAAGTTTCTATTATAACCTTTGTTAAAGCCTTTCCCTTTGCTGCATTTACTACAGCTTTTATGTCTTCTCTTACATAATCATAGTCTTTATCTTTAAGTCTTCCTATATTTATAACCATATCTACTTCTTCAGCACCATTTTTTATGGCATTTTCTGTCTCATATGCTTTAACTTGTGAAGTTGTAGCTCCTAATGGAAATCCTATTACTGTGCACACTTTAACTCTACTACCTTTTAGCATTTCTGCTGCTAAAATTACATTACAAGGATTTACACATACAGATGCAAACCCATTCTCTAAAGCCTCTGTACAAAGCTGTTTTACTTTTTCAGCCTTAGCATCTGCTTTTAATATAGTATGATCTATAATCTTTTCTATTTCTTCTCTCCTCATAGTTGCCTCCTGTATTTAAAAATTATTTGCAATAATTTAGTTTTTTCTTTTCTAATACATTTTATAATAACAATAAAAAACTTACAAGCTGCCTAATTTAAAGCTTATAGTACAGTTATAAATTATTATTGTATCTATTATTTGTAACAGGTAAAACTATTAAAATCATATAATATGGATAAGAATAAATTTATCTTTGACAAAATAGCAATTTGTTTAGTATACTGAATTTCGTGCATAAAATGTTAACACTATATTTTAAAAAACTTAATACTATGTTATAATATACAACAAGTGAACCTTGATTCAGGTGGGTTTATCCCAATCTGAATCTTACTTGAAGTTATCCAAGATGCATTAAATATTATGCAGGGTATAACTGCTGAAAGACTCAGCATTCTATAAAATTTAACGTAAAGGAGTTATATATATGAGTTTTAAAGAAAAACTAGCTCAATATTACACTAAATCTTATTTAAAAAAGTATGGTGAAAGACTTACTCAAGTACAAGGAACAGTAGTATCTGTTAAAGTTACTGAGAAAACTATATTATGGATATTTCACAAATTAAGTGTAACCCTTTTAGTAAGACCTGAAAGAAGCAAAAATGTGGTAAAGTGTTCTTATTTAAGAAAAAAATGGTTTAAAAAACCAGAATTTATACCTGTATCCCAAGGTAACTTAGTTTTAGTTCAAGGCCTTAAAGGCAAAAAGGGTAAAGAAAATAGAGAACAAATTGAACTTATTAATATACGAAATATTACAACTAAAAAGGACTTAGTTCCTATGGATGGTAAGCCTCAAAGAGTACAAAAAATTCAAAGAATTAAATAAAAGAACAAGTAAAATTGTCTTAAAACAATTTTACTTGTTCTTTTAATAACTAGAATTATTTAAAGTAAAGATACAAACTATTAATTAATGCAATTATACCAGAAAAAAATATTACAATACCCCATTGTCCTATATTTAATGCAGTAGTATGAAATATTGTTTGCATAAATGGAATATATAAAACACATAAAAGCATAACTATGGATATTGATACAGCACCCACCAAATAAATATTTGTAAATAATTTTATTTCAAATATAGAATGTCTTTCTGATCTGCATTCAAATACATGTATTAGCTGTGACATTATTAATGTACTTAATGCCAATGTTCTACAAGTCTTCAAATTGTAACAATAAAATTTTCCTGCTATAAAAGCTAATATTGTACATACACCAATCAAAGAGCCTCTTACAATTATTTTCTCACTTAATCCTCTTGCAAATATACTTTCGTTTTTAGGCCTAGGTTTTCCTGTCATTATGTCACCATCTGCTGGATCAACACCTAACGCTATAGCTGGCAAACCATCCGTAGCCAAATTTATAAGTAAAATTTGTATAGGAAGTAATGGTGTCTCTAGATAAAAAAGTGAAGATAAAAACATAGTAAGTACTTCTCCTAAATTACAAAACAATAAATATCCTATGAAATTCCTTAAATTTTCAAAAAATACTCTTCCTTCTTCTACCCCAGATACAATAGTTTTAAAAAGTTCCTCTAAAATTAACCAGTCAA
>CAZKOJ010000175.1:5856-8052 GCA_964554365.1 uncultured Clostridium sp.
AACACCTCGCCAAGGTTGCATGCTAAAATATATCTAATAAATTTCCTGATATTATTGTATATTACACGCCCCTCTTCAACAGCAGCAACTATGGTAGCAAAATTGTCATCCAGCAATACCATTGAAGATGCTTCTTTGGTGACATCTGTGCCTGTAATACCCATAGATATTCCTATATCAGCTTCTTTAACTGCTGGTGCATCATTTACTCCGTCACCTGTCATAGCTACAATTTTATTTTTGGATTTAAAGGCCTTTACAATTCTAAGTTTATGATTAGGACTTACTCTGGCAAACACAGAAATATGCTCCACTAAATCAATTAATTGCCTATCATTTATTTTATCCAATTCTTCACCTGTTACAACTTCTGATTGATTTTTACATATATCAAGTTCTTTTCCTATTGCAAATGCTGTATTTTTGTGATCTCCAGTTATCATTACAGCTCTTATACCTGCCATTCTACATTTTAAAACAGCTTCCTTAGCTTCTTTCCTAGGTGGGTCTATAATACCTGCAACACCTATAAATATAAGATTGTCCTCTAATGCTTTCCCCCTTGTAATTCCTCTCTCTTTATAAGCCCCAGCTATACATCTTAATGCATTAAAGGACATTCCTTCAACTGCTTTTACTACCTTCTCCTTGTAGTCCGAAGTAAATAACTTTACCTCTCCTTTATCTAAAATATATTTGCATCTTTTTATTATTCTCTCTGGCGCTCCTTTTACATAACAAGTTTCTTTTAGAGATTCTTTCATTATTACAGACATCATTTTTCTATCAGAATCAAAAGGAATGTCATATATTCTCTTTGCATTATCTAAAAACATTTTTAACTCTTTATTATCTTTAAAAAAACCTTTAATTAAAGCCGTTTCTGTAGGATCTCCAAATAAACTTTTAGAAATATTGTTTTCTTTAAAATCAAAATTACAGTCATTACAATATGTAAAAGCTTTCTTTAATAATAAATTTTCTGGAATATGCCCTTTATCCACATTATACATTTTGCCATCAAAATACAAAGCTTTTACAGTCATTTTGTTTTCTGTTAAAGTTCCTGTTTTATCACTGCAAATGATTGAAGTACATCCTAATGTTTCCACTGCTGGAAGTTTCCTAACTAATGCATTCCTTTTAAGCATCCTTGATACTCCAAGCGCTAAAGCTACTGTAACTATGGCTGCAAGCCCTTCTGGAATAGCAGCTACAGCTAAGCTTACACCAAGAAGAAACATTTGATACTTGTCCTGACCTCTCCAAATTCCCGTAAGAGTTACAATAATACATATTACGATACATAGTATTACTAACACTTTTCCTAAGGAATTTAATTTTTCTTTAAGAGGTGACCTTTCATTTTCAATATTTTGAAGCATACCCGCTATCTTACCCATTTCAGTTTGCATACCAGTTTGAACAACTCTAGCTTTGCCTTTTCCAGTTAAAACTATCGTCCCCATATAAACAGAGCTATCTTTAGTTTTGGAGTTTTTATCCACACCAACTGATTCACCAGTTAAAAGAGATTCATCTGTCATAAAGCTGCTATCTTCTACAAGTATACAATCTGCAGGTACTTTATCTCCACTTTCTAATACTATTAAATCTCCTATGACTAATTCTTCTGCATTTATTACACCTATGGAGCCTTCTCTTATAACTTTAGCTGTAGGCGCTGCTAATTCTTTCAAAGCTTCTAGGGATTTTTCTGTCTTATATTCTTGCACAAAACCAAGTATAGCATTCATTACAATAATTATAAGTATAGTGATAGCGTCAGCCTTTTCCCCCATAAACCCTGAAATTACTGTAGCTGCAATAAGAACCCATACTATAAAATCATTAAATTGTTCAAGAAATATCTTAATTTTAGATATTTTTTTCTTTTTTTCTAATCTATTAGGTCCATACTTTTTGAGCCTTCTTTGGACTTCTGGTTGTGTTAGCCCATTTTGCAACTCTTTTTCATTAATCAAATTCATCCCCCCTATATTCGTAATAATATACAGCGAACAACTCAATACTAAATTTATCTTTTGCAAGAAAATATTTAACTTACCGTTGGCTATCTATTATCAACTGTCCACTGTCTACTGTTAATATATGCCTGTAATTAACCTTATTATGAAAAAATTAAAAATAAACTAATATATATTTATCTTAGATATAAGAGATTTTGTTCACATA
>CAZKOJ010000176.1:0-8044 GCA_964554365.1 uncultured Clostridium sp.
ACACAATATATTTAAGCTTCTGTCCACTCTAAATTTTGCGTTGAATATACTTTTTTACTTTTACCATTTCTTTCACTCCCAGGTCTGATAAGACCGCATGCCGGCAGGCAGAGAACTCCAATTTTAAATTTAGTGTGAATCGCTTACTCCTGCGAAGAATGAGTAGGAGTTTTTTAAACAGAGTTCTAAGCGTTAGAGGTAGGAGCCCCCCTCTGAAGCTTAGAAGAACTTGATATTATCTTGTGGGATAATATTTCTCAACAAAAGGTAATATCTTTTGCCAAGCTCCAGGAACAAAAAGTACATCATGATCAGCATTTTCAAATGTTACATGCTCAAAATGGAAGCCATAATTATATTCATTGAGTCTTTTTACTAGTTTTTCGCACATATCAAAACTTGCCCAACATAGATCTTGTTTTCCGGAAAGCAGAAAAATTGGACATTTTGCTTTTTCAAGCATTATAGCTGATTTCTTATCGATTTCTGGTTCCTTTATCGCATCTCTGTAAACTTCTGTCCACTCTATTTTTTGTTCTTTTTCCCATAATTCTAAAGCCCTTTTTAAATTGTCGTTTTTAACTAATGGAGCATAAGGTATATCTTTTCCTTTATATGACCATGAACTAACCTCTTTATTACTAGGTTTAAATTCCTCAAGGCCTTGGAAAATATTAGATGAAGGTACAATTCCTATAACTGCCTTTACTTTTTCAGGGAAATAACTAGCTAATAAAAGTGCGGCTTCTCCACCTTTTGAAACTCCCATAACTGCTACACCACTTTTATCCACACCTGGCTGATTTAATACCCAATCTATGGATTTTTGAAAATATTCAAGCGGAATGCTTTGAAGCGTAGGGGATACTCCGTTCGTTCCAAAATAAGCTAATGAAAGAATAGCATATCCTCTTTGCAGAAGTTCACGCCTTGTCTTATTATCCAATTCGCTACTCCACGATTTACCACCTTCAGAGCCTCCCAATAATATAATTACTTTTTGATTATTAATTTTTTTATTATAGAAAAAATCTGCCACAATACCGTTTGTCTTAACTTCTTTTTTAACATAATTGGAGTCATTTTCTACAAAATTACTTTGGTTTTTCAAAAAAGTAACGATCACTTTTGCTGCGTCTGCCCTAGTTATATATCTGTTAGGACTAAATGTTCCATCAGGATAGCTATTTATAATACCAGATTCATTTGCAATTTTCACATAGCCTTTATCTTCATCGGAAATAGATGCATCATCCTTGAAATTTGTATTCTTGGATGATGGAATCTTCTTGCCTTTTTTCAAAGTTCGTACAACCATCTTGGTCATTTCTAGCCTTGATATGTTTTTCTCTGGATCAGCATGTTCTTCAAAATTTATAATTCCTGTATATTTTGCAACTGAAATGTAATTATCAGCCCAATAGCCTTGGATTTTAGCGCCTGGATCTAGTTTTATAGATACAAGTAAAGCTTTTGTGAATTCGGCTATGGTAATAGTATCATCAGGATGAAATAAACCATCTGGTTTTTTATTGATAGCCCCCTGACTTACCATCTGCTTAATACACTCTTCTGTTGAGGGACTTTTTCCAATTACCTGTTTAGAATGTGATTTTTGTGTGGTAAGGGTAATATTACGAAACAATAACACTAATATAATAGTTGTCAGAAACCCAATACACTATATTTTTAAAGATTTTTTCATTTTCATGACTATTCCTCCTAAACTTTTATTCAAAATAAGTTTAGAAGGAATAGCTTACAAAACATTTAACAAATTCTTACGAAACTCTTACAATTTTTTATTGGAAGCGTCTAATACTACTTCAAAAATTGTTTCCGTGTCATTACTAATTACTTTAATATTTCCTTTATGTGCATCAGTAATACTTTTAGCTATAGCAAGTCCAATACCTCTACCACCAGTGTTAACATTTCTTGATTTTTCACCTCTGTAAAATCTTTCGAAAATATAAGATTGATCTTCTATGGAAATTTTATTTCCATAATTTATTATTTTTACAGAAACAAGATTATCTAGTATTGCAATTTCAATACTAACTTTTTTTCCATCTTTCCCATAAAAAATACTGTTATTTATTATATTTTCAAAAAGTCTTACTATTAAGCGTATATCCCCAGTAATAAATACTTTCTCATTAGGTGCTTTGATATCAAAAGACATTTGATATTTTTCAAATGTTGGAATAAATCCAACCACGACCTGATCTATTACATCCTTTATACTTATGGTTTGTTTTTTAAAATTAAGACCTTTAAAATTAATACTTGTATATTCAAATAAATCATCTAGCAAGTTTCTTAACTCATCACATTTCTTTACTATAATATCAATACAATTCTCATATATTTCTTTATCTTTACAACCCACTTTTTGCATAATTTCTACATAACCTATGATTGATGTTAAAGGTGTTCTTAGATCATGAGAAACATTACTTATCATATCGTCTTTAATCTTTTCATTTTCATGTTCTTTTTTAATTAACTCATCAATCTTACGAGACATAATATTAATATTATTTGCTATTTGACCAATTTCATCGTTTGTAGTCACTGGAATAATGATATGAAAATTTCCTTTTGATATCAACTTTATATTTTTATTTATATCATTCATTTGGTAAATAAGTTTTCGTGTGGATATATAAAAAAACACAATAGTTATTAAAATAAAAATAATAAAAAACACCAATAAAATATATGCATTCTTATTTACATTATGAGTAGACCATTCATACCATCCCAAATAATCAAAATTATAAGCTATCCTTAAGAATTTTATTAATAAAAAAATAGTTAGAATAAATGATAAGGAAATACTTAATACAAAAGATTTTAATATTTTAAATTGAATTCCGTTAAATAAATTATTTTTCAATTTTATAGCCAACCCCCCAAACAGTTTTTATAATTTTAGGTTCTCGAGGGTTTTCCTCAATTTTCTCTCTAATCCTAGCAATATGAACCATAACTGTATTATTACCTTGAAAATACTTTTCCTTCCACACTCTTTCAAATATTTCTTCCAATGGAAAAACTCTATTTGGATTTTCCGCCATAAGTAATACAATTGCATACTCAGTTTTTGTTAGGGTAGCTTCTTTTCCATATATTTTAACTGTAAGTGTTTCTTTGTTAATTTGTAAACCATTTATGTTTATTAAATCTTCTAGTGAATTTTCTTTGGCACTGTTATTTAGATAAATGTATCTTCGAAGTTGAGCTTTTACTCTTGCAATAAGTTCCACAGTACTAAAAGGCTTTGTTACATAATCATCTGCACCTGTACTTAGACCTATAACTTTATCTATTTCGGAGGATTTAGCACTCAGTATTATGATTGGAATATTTTTTACCATTCTCACTCTTCTACAAATTTCTATGCCATCAAGTTCAGGCATCATTATATCAAGAATTATTAGATTAATATCATTATTTTCTATTAAATGAAGAGCTTCAGTTCCATTACATGCTTTTAAAGTATCATATCCTTCATTTTTTAAATAGAATTCAATTAAATTAATGATTTCTTTATCATCATCTACGATAAGTATTTTTTCATGACTCATAATTAATTTACCTCAATTATATTTTTTTCGTATTTTTAATTATAACATATCAATATTTTAAAGAAAAAAATATATAAGAAAAAATAAAAATTAAAAAAAGTTCAGAATATTAAATCTAAATATCATGAGTATGATAAAGGGAATGTAATATAATGTTTTTAGTACAGAGATACTCTCAATTGTAGATTTAACTATATTTTAATATGTGGCTTTTAGTACATGGAAATTAACTATAATAGAAAAAGAGATATATAATGTATAAATGGTTGCCGTACACCTAGTATGTTTTATAAGCGAATCGCTTACTCCTGCGAAGAATGAGTAGGAGTTTTTTAAACAGAGTTCTTAGTTTCGGGTAGTCTTAGGCTAGTACAATAAGTATTTGGAAATTGTTACACATTTATTAGTAGGATATATTATAATTGTATATATAATTTAACATGAATTTAAAAGTAGTTGTTACGCTTATGTAAAATACTGTGCATTAATATAAACTATGTTAATATGCGAACAAAATAATCTTTTTATATTATATAATATTGAAAATATGGTTTCATAGGAGGGTTTTATGAGAAAATTTCTATTGATATCGTTAATGTTCATGTTACTTTTTTCTGGTTGTAAAGGTAAAGCAATTCAATCATCAAGTGAGATTAGTCTAACTGATATAGAGGTTATAACAATAAAAGCGTTACCAAGCCCACCAAAAGCTAAAACAATTGATAAAAAGGATGACATTGAAAAAGTTGTAAAATTCATTAATTCAATTAATAAAGAAAAAGTAAAACAAGAGGATATAAAAGGATGGGAGTTTTGGGTTCAAACTAAAGGAAAAAAAGAGCACTCTGTTACTTTTATAGGTAATGAGTTAAATATTAACAATAATTGGTATAAAGTTAATTCTAATGAAATTAAAAAATTCAGAGAGATATATAATAATTTAAATTACAAGGAAGAGCCTGTAATAAAATGACATAATACTATTGCTACACAAAAGATAGAAAGGGGATAACGAAAATTGTCTTTGCAAAATGATATAGATTCAGAAAAATTAAGGAAAGAAAATATTTTTTTGATTGTATAAAGTTCAGATATCCAACTTAGCTAATCTATAGACTTTCTTAGCATTTACCTGTAGTTCATGGTTTTTGCGAAGAATTTTAGTGATTTTCTTATAACCGTAGAAGGGAAGTTTTTCACATGCTTTATGTAAGAGAGTTTCAATAACTGAATCATCCACTATGCAGTTGTTTATTCCATATGAAAACCCAGGAATAGGTCTGCCGACCTTACCTTTTTGAGTATATTCCTTAGCTAAAGCTAATTTTTCCGCTACTTTAGGTACTTCTTTTTTTAAATAAGTCCTGAAGCATATCAAGTTCTAATTCTTTCTTACCAATTAGTTCTTTAAGTTTTCGATTTTCATCTTCCAAGGCTTTTTCTTTGATACTTGATTGATAATCCTTGGGCTGAGTAGCATTAATTACACCAAGTTGATGCTTAAAGGTAGATAGAGTGGATGATGTTAATCCATGTTTCTAACCTCCAGAGTATATTCTTATATTACCATGCTCGTTATAAACTGTCGAAGACTATTATGGGATTAGAATGACATAAACATTATAAGACTTGAAGTTTAGATTAATGCAACTATAATCAAAGTTGTTGATATAAACTGAATAAAAGAGGACTTACTGTGATAAGGTAAGTCCCTGATAATTTTAAAATATTACTCAATTATTTTATATGTAACCTCTTTTCCATTCGCATACCTTTCTAAAAGTTGTTTACCATATTCTAAATATTCTTCTATATAAGTTTTACTACTAAAAGAATAAATACACATTAATATTTCGATTACATTATTTGTTATCATAGCTCTCTCGGAATCACTTGTAGGACTTCCAAAACTACTAATTGAATCAGTTAACACGGGAAGGTTTTCTATACTTATATTTTCTTTGCCGATACCTTTATATTGTTCTCCTTCTTTACCTACCATTAAAGAAATAGGCAAATGAAGGTTTTTAATATTATATGAACCCACAGGAAACTTGGATTTCAATGATATTAAATTATTAATGTCTACAATATTATTTATTTTATAAACTCCTTTTCCTTGCAATATTCTTCTTATTAATGCTTCTGAAGATAACCTATACTTACTGGGCACTTTGCCTAGTTTTTTATATACTTCTCTTCCATCTTTAATCCTAGGTAATGACGCTAATTCTTCTATATGTATTTCTTTCTTTAGGACATCACAATAACCATTAATTTCTTTCCATAAACTATCATTACTACTTTCTACATTTACATGTGCTTGTATACATCCTAGTGTCATTTTAGGACAAACTTCCTTTAATTTTTCGCAAATTACGATATCTATCATAATATAATCAAGCTCCTTTATATTTTTTAATATTAATATATTGGGATAAAACACCCAAAACGATAACTACAATACCTACTACTGCACTTATTAATATCTTCTCATCTAAAAATATTGAAATATAAATTAAAGATATAAACGGAGTTAAGTAAAGCAAATTTGAGACTATATGAGTTTCTCCACCTTCTAAAGCATTGAACCAAAATATATAGGATATACCATTAACAAAAATTCCATTATAGATTATCCATAGCCAAACATTAAAACTAGGAAAGACAATTCTTGAAAAAATCAATACAGTTGGAATTATAAATATTAACGCCGATAAAAAATATATAAAAACGCTTATTGTTTTATCAAAGTTAAATTTTTTACCTAAAACAGAGAACAGCGCAAAAATAAAAGCTCCACTTAGTGCTAATATATCTCCTTGTAAATTTGTTAAATTAAAGGTAGTTATATTTCCTTTAGTGGTTATTATAACTATACCGAAGAAGCTAATAAAAATTCCTGCTAATTTTAGAGGAGTAACCTTTTCCTTAAGAATTATAAAGGATAATATAAGCACCATTATAGGCCAAGTGTAGGCTAATATAAAACTTTCAGAAGCTGTTGTTTTACTAAGTGCTCCGTATAAAAAAATATAATACATATAATTGCCAAGAAAACCAAGAAAAAACATTATACTATATTGATTCTTATTATATTTTTTAAAATCTCTAGTTTTCTTTTGAAATATTAACAATATACCAAGCACTAGCGTTGATAAAATAGTTGAATAGAATAAAGTTTGTAAATTATCTAACTCTACCAAAATCTTTTTTGTTGCTACTGGTATAGAAGCCCATAATAATGTGCAAAGAGCTAAATTGATATATGCATTGTATTTTCTGTTTTTAAATAATTTAATATTCATTTTCATCCCCCTAAACAATTAAAAAAATAAAGAACTAATTTAAAACAGTTCTTTTTAAAAATTACCTATATACAATTATAGCTTTTTGATTAGATAAGTCTTTTCTAAAATCTAGTTAGTTTTTAGCTTATTTTTTGATTTTTCTTCTAAATTCTGCAGGTGTTATTTTTTCTAAATACTTAAATACTCTAGTAAATGATGAATTGTGTTCATAACCTACCATTTGAGAAATTTGTAAAATTGTTAAGTTTGTATTTAAAAGGAGTTCTCTTGATTTTTTCACTCTTAGATTTTGCATATATTCAACAGGAGAGACCTTCATTTTATTTTTAAACCATTCACTATAATAACTGATATTGTAATGCTCAATAGCTGCTAATTTTTTCAAATCTATATCTTCTGTAAAATGTTCATTAATATATTTTATAGAATCAGGCATACTTCCATCCGCAATAAAATGATAACAGTAGAGGAATAAGTCATTAATGGAACTAGAACTTTTTTTATTGTCAGCTTCATTCAATAACAAATATCTTATAGCTTTCCACTTATCATCAAATAAAACATCCCTTCCACCAACCATCTTTTCCATATCATATTTATTAAGCATATTATTAGATATATCTAAAACCAAGAATTCATTACTCTTATCAGCTCTAAAGGTGTGTTTACAATCTGGAGGAAGAAAGAACAAGTGCTCATCTTCTAGTTTTAGTTTTTTATAATTAGTTTCTATATAAAGCATCCCATGAATGGGTAAAATTAATTGAGCATATGAATGAGCATGTGTATTAAGTTTATAATCATATGTTCTACGTTCACATTTTATAATATTCAAAAGTGCCCACCTCTTCTTTTTTATATACTATAATTCTAAATTAACGTAATAAAATTATTATAGCATAAATTTATTCTTCTCTTTAAAAAAATCTGCAGTATGCCAGTTATGGTGAACTACATCATAAATGATCACTAATATTTTGGTTAGTATAGATAACAAGTGTATTACGACGCAAATTTAGAGTGGCCTGCCACTTAAATATATTATTCTAAAAACCGTCCGTTTATTAAGAAGGCCTAATGCTTCTCTTATTTAAAACTACCTACCCACTCGATCAGCCCGTCCTTGGGCTCCTCGTGGCT
>CAZKOJ010000177.1:0-7955 GCA_964554365.1 uncultured Clostridium sp.
CATCTGTAACTATTGTAACTTCACATTTATCAACAACTGCACCAAATTCATCTAACATTTTAGCATATATTACTTCACCAAAATGTTTTAGTCTAAATCCTTTTTCATGAGCTTCTTTACCTATTCTTAACCAAGTCATATTTCTTTGTCCAACATGCATTACACCTTCAATATAGTTTAAGAAATAATGAAGTCTTCTTTCTAAAACTGGCTCAAAGTCTTTTTGCATATTAGCACCAGCTACTTTAATAACCATAGCAAGAGGCATTTTTCCTGGTGCTTGTGTTATTACATCTATGTCTGGTCCTATTAATTCTATTTTATGGTCTTCAACTTCACCTAATGGTGCGCTGATTACTAATTCGAAAGCTTCAGTTTTTCCGCCACCAAATTCAGCGAACATGTCATTCTTCCTTATTCTTTCACCTTCAAATGCTGCTGCAAATGCAACTGGAATTGGAATTTCAGTGATTTTTATTTTTATATTTCTAGCTTCAAGAGAAGTCTTAACTACTTTATCGTAATCTTTTTGAGTTAACAATAATGTAGGAACTTCTGTAACATCTTGGTCAGTTACTATAGGGAATCCAAGTGCTATTGCACCTGCTCCACATGATATTACAAGTTCGCTTAATGGACCAACTGCATTTACGAAAGCTGGAACTCTGTCAGAGCAATACTGAAGAACTTCAGCTAAGCTTCCTGGCTTAATTCCTCCGAATATTAAAGCAGCTCTTATAGCAAAACTTACAATGTGAATTACTGAAGTAACATCATATCCAAGAGGTACAACTCTTAAGTCAAGACCCATTTTAACGTTACCTTCAATAGCTTGATCTATTACTTTACCAACTAAGCAAGTAAGTAATCCTTTTGATTGGTAATCTTTTATAACTTTTGCTGCTGTTTCAGCATCTGGGAATTCTCCAAGTATAACTGCTACACCTGGAACGTCACCAGTAACTAGTGGTACTCCGAATGAACGGATTATTGGGTCACCTATGAATCCTGAACATGGCTCAGCATATGGAGTAGGAGAAAGTACATATTTGCAGGCTTCAATTATTTCTGCAGCTACTGCTGTTGCAAGTCCTGCATTTAATGCTTTATCAAGCATTTCTTCTTCAACTCTTAAGCTTCTAACTATGTCTAAAGCCCCTTCTAATTCAGCTACAGTTGTGATTTTCTTTCCTGTAGCAGCATATATTACTGGAAGTGAATATGCTGTGTCAGGAAATGCAACTTTACATTCTCTACCCTTTTCATCTATGACCTTTTTTACAAGACCTTCAGCTGCTTCTAAAGCTTGTTTTGAACCTGTGAATATAGTTTGAAATAAATTCATTTTTTGGCCCCTCCCTAAATTAAAATTTATATGAAATTATAGGTTTAAATAAGAATCAGCATATAAAACGGCTCCATTTACCACGTCACATGTCTTTATTGTTTCCATTAATCTTAAGTCACATGGATTCATTATTGCTGATGTAAGTCCTGATTGTATAGCCATTGCTGCAAATGTAGCATCCATTATATGTCTTATTTCTTTTGGTGCTCCATTAGAAATATTACTTAATCCACAGCAAGTTCTAAGTCCCATGTCGCTAATTAATTTAATAGCTTCAAGAACCTCTTTTTGTTTATCTTGCATTCCTTTTATTACTAAGAATAATGGGTCAAATAACAAGTCTGTTGGCTCCATTCCAAGGCCCATTCCTCTTTCAAGCATTTCTGTACAATAAGCCATTCTCTCATCATTATCTCTAGTTATACCTTCTTTTGCACATAATGCAATACACATAGCATCATATTCTGCAGCTAAATCTATATTTCCAATTCTTTCACCAGCATCTGCTGAGTTTACAATTGGTTTTCCTTTTTCTCTATTGTAAACTTTAAGTCCAGCTTCTATGGCTTTTTTGTTAGTTGTATCAAGTGCAATTGGAACATTATCAAATTCTTTTTGAAGTAATTGAACACCCCATTGCATTACTTCTTCTCCATCTTTTTCTGCTGGTCCTATATTAAAATCTAGGTAATTGGCACCAGCATCTAATTGTTCTTTTGCTCTTTTTAAAATTTGCTCAGGATTTTTTTCTGCTATAGCCTTTCTAATAGCTGGAGATATGCAATGTATTCTTTCACCTATAATTATAAATTTGTCCATAGTTAAATAACCTCCTGTTTATAATTAATTTTTTAAAGTAGCCTTTATACAATTTTTATTTTATTTCTAATTGAGAATCGAGTTTCATCTCGATTCTCAATTTTGAATTTAAAACTTTTATTATTTACCTGCAAGTTCCTTTAAGAACTTAGGAATGAACATAGCTTCTGTTGTTCCAACAATAATTTCCCAACCTGGTAAGTTTTCTTCTAAATCACCTTTTAGAACAGCAACTTTTCCTGGAATTATAAGTTTTCTGCTCTTAGTTTTGTTTTCTACACCAGATTCTTTTATGAAGGCAGAAATACTGCTTGCTGTGAATTTACCAGCAGCCCATGAAGTAAGAACTGAGTATCCACCTGCATCTGGAATAACCATCCATACTGGCATTTTAGATCTTTCAACTTCTCCTGATACTATGAAGTAAGTTAATGCAAAGTCAACAGTACACATTACTGGTGATTCATCAGTTGGATTATTTAATCCATATACAGCTGGCTCAACTCTCATTGGCTTCTGAGGGTCTGTAAATATGTTCTGTCTTACGCCATATAATGGTAATGCTCTGACATAATCCATATCACTTAGAACTATGATTGAACCATATTTCATTGTGAATAATGTAGATAGAGCTACTTCCATAAATTTATCACCTTTTGCAAGTGCATCTACGAATAGTATTGAAGGATATCCAAATACTCTGTCTCCACCTTGAATGTTTGTTCTTCTTATTTGAACTGTATTTTCAAATGCTTCCTTAACTGAATTTGCACCTGGGTCAAGAACTAAATTCTTATATCCTAATTTGTGTATTTCTTCAACTAGAGCATATAATGCTTCTAAATTTTCAGCCTTTACTCCTAATGCTAGGTTGTCTGCTTTTACTAATTCAACCATAGCAGCAAAGTTTTCTTTATTAGCACCATATACTAATGGATTTTCAGCTTTAACTAATTCTAAAGCTTCCTTCATAACATCAACATCTTCGCAAATTAATATATAAGCAACTTTTAATTCACTTGCTTTTATTTTATTAATTAAAGCGACATATTTATCTTTGTTGCCAGCATATTTTACAGCAACAAATTCAACTTTCATTTCCTCACCAATTCTTATATAATTAACATCTTTCATGTGTTGGATTTTAGCATCTATTTCGCCATCTTCCATACAATCTGATAAAAGAACTGCATATCTATTTCTATTTACCAATGTTTTTTCATGACGGAACATTACAGTTTCTCCGCCAATTTTGTATTCATTGTCACCTTTACCTAATTTTATAGTTTTCATTAATGGTGCTGTAGCTTCTGATAATTTTTCTAAAGCCTCTGAACTCATGTGTGGACATTTTTCTATTTCTGCTCCACCTGCTGCAACCTTCATTGAAAATGCTAAGCAAGTTGGAAAACCACAATCTTTACAATTTTTCTTTGGTGTTAATTTAAATATATCTAATCCTTTTAAAGCCATTTTGAATCCTCCCTTATCTAAATCACAGTATAAAATTTGAGTTTATCTTAAGCTAATAGTTCATTTATAAACTTTTTAATAGTTTCTACTGATTTTGGATGACGTAAAACTACTGCATTTGATCCTGATGCTAAAACACCTGATGCAGTGGCAACTTCCATAGCAATACCTCTTTCTTCTTGACATCCCCATTTTGGTGTATCTTTCTCTGATTCAACAGTTTCTTTAACCTTCCATGTTTCAAATGAAACTGGTGTAATTATAGGGACTTGTAAAGTTTTGTCATTTTGTCCAAGTGCTGCAAGTCTTATTCTGTCTAAAGTTGAAATAACGTACTCATAACCATAACCAGCACATGAGCATCCTACATTATCAACAACTTTTTCATTGCTAACACCTAATTGATTTATTAATATATTTATTTGTTTTGAAAGATTTATATCAACAGATGATTCTGCACCAATTTTGTGATTGTAAGCCATTGCACCTGCTGCTGCTATAGTTTTATAGTTATCTTCTACTGCTGATAAAAGAAGAACGTTATGTCCATCTAATTCTTGGGCAATTTTTTCAAACAATTTAGCATCTTTATCATGATTACCAGTTCCAGCCACTACAAGTGGAGTTTTTATAGCTTCTGCTACAGCTTTTGCTCCAGCTGCACACTCTTCTGGTGACTTATCTAATCCATTTGGATCTGCACTCTCTAATCTTAAGCATATAAAATCTGGAGCATATTTTTCCTCAACAAATTTTGCCCAAGCTACAGGATCTTTACATACATCTTTATAAAGATTTTTTAAACCATCTATCCATTCTTCTGGATAAACATCTGAAATTTCCATACCAACCTTAGCAGTATTTCCTGTACTTCCATCAAAACTATAGAATGAAAGTACTCCTTCACCACCTAATTTTATAGCTTTTTCACCTGTTCCAATTTCCACTTCACAAATTTTACCTGAAAATTTCTGTGCTGACTTTTTGAACATATCTTAATGCCTCCTTAAATTACTTATTACTTAGAATTTTTGATAAAATGTCATACAAAGCTTTCTTACCTATTGAATCCTCTGGCATTTGCACTAGAGGTTTTCCATTAGAATCATATTCATATATCATATTGTCCATAGGCACAACCCCTATTAAGTCTAGTTCTTGTCTTTTTATTTCATCTAGCATACCTTGACTTAATTTTCCTTCTGGTGCTCTATTTACTATAAGAAAAACATTTTTAATTTTCAAATCAACTTCATCAATTAATTTTTTTATTCTTCCTACCGCTTGTATCCCTCTTGTTGAACAATCACTTATCAATAATAAGGTGTCTATGTCTTCTATGACTTTTCTACTTAAATGCTCCATTCCTGCTTCATTATCAATAACTACATATTCATAGTTTACAGAAAGTGCATCTACTTGGGCCTTTAGCACTCCATTTACATAACAATAACACCCTGCACCCTGGGATCTCCCCATTACTATCATGTCATAACCATCTCCCTCTGTTATAGAGGTATTTAATTTATACTTTAAATAGTCTGCTTTTAACATGCCTCCTGGAAAGCTATCGCTTGAAAGTGATCTTTGGCTTACCTCTTCTCTTATTTCACCTATAGTTTCCTCTATGCCTACGCCTAATACTTCATTTAAGTTAGCATTTGCATCAGCATCTACTGCTAATATTGGACCTGATCCTTTTTTCACAAGATAATCTATTAATAATCCCGTTAATGTAGTTTTACCAGTGCCACCTTTTCCTGCTACTGCTATTTTATATCCCATTGTACAACCTCCTTATATTGTCATGCATAGGACTAAAGGCCCCATACTTTTACTCCACAGAATGAATACATTGTTTATGGACGTCATGTACTGCTTCCATTAACGCTTCAGACAATGTTGGATGTGGATGTATTACTTCTCCTACTTGTTCTGCTGTTAGTCCAAATTCACAAGCTAATGTAAGTTCAGCAAGCATATCTGTTGCACGTTCACCTATTATAGCTGCTCCGATTATTACATCTTTTTCATCAGTAACAACCTTTACAAATCCTTGGAATTTACCCATAGCTTGAGCTTTTCCTAATCCTCTAAAGTCAAATCTTCCAACTTTATAATTAATTCCTGCTTCTTTTGCTGCCTTTTCTTTCATTCCCATAGAAGCTATTTCTGGTTCTGTAAATGTACAGCCTGGAACTGCTTTATAACTCATTTTCTTGTTTTTACCTAGAACTGCATTTTCTACAGCTACGATGCCTTCTCTTGATGCTACATGTGCAAGAGCAGGTGTAAGTATTAAATCACCTATAGCATAAATGCCTTCTACACTTGTTTCTAATTGCTCATTTACAACTATTCTCCCTCTTTCAGTCTTTATACCTAGTTCTTCTATTCCAAGACCATCTGTATAAGGTCTTCTTCCAATAGCTATAAGCATCATTTCAGCTTCTAAAACCTTGCCACTATTTAATGTAGCAACTACTTTGTCTTCGCCCACTTCTACATTAGCTATACCATCTCCAACAAAGAACTTTAACTTTTGTTGTTTAAAACTTCTTTGAAGTTGCTTAGCTACATCTTCGTCTTCAAGTGGCACAAGCTGTGGCAACATTTCAACTATTTTTACTTCAGTTCCTAATTTATGTAGGAAATGTCCTATTTCACAGCCTATTGGACCTCCACCAACTATAATCATTGATTTTGGTTGTTTTTCTAAGTATAAAGCTTCATCAGAAGTTATTACTTTCTTTCCATCATATTTAAATACGCCAGGTGCTATTGGCACTGAACCTGTGGCAAGAATTATTTTATCTGCTTTTATAACTTCTTTAGAACCATCGTCCTTAGTAACTTCTACTTCATTTTTACTTATTAATTTTCCTAGCCCTCTTACAAGTTTTACGCCTCTATGTTCGAAAATAAACTCTATGCCTTTTACAAGTTGATTCACAACTTTATCTTTTCTTTTCATAATAGCATCAAAGTCAGCTTTTACTTCACCTTCAATAGTAATTCCAAACTTATCAGCTTCCTTTATAACACTTAATACCTCTGAACAAGCAAGTAACGCTTTTGTAGGTATACATCCTACATTTAAACAAGTTCCCCCAACTTTTTTCTTTTCAACTATAGTAACCTCTGCACCTAAAATGGCAGCTTTTACCGCAGCTACATATCCTCCTGGGCCTCCACCAATTACAACTATTTTCATTTACGATCTCCCCTTAAATTTTATAGTCCTGCTTGGTCTAAAATTAATGGTACATTTTCTTCAGCACCAATTGCCATTATATGAACACCATCACACAGGCCTTCTTCCCTTACCTGTCTTATGAATTCACCAGATATTTTTATTCCTTCTTGAACTTTATCTTCAGCATTTTTCATTCTTTCAATTAATTCATCTGGAACAAATATTCCTGGTACATTTTTATTCATATATTTTGCCATACCTGCTGATTTTAATGGAATTATACCTACTAAAAGCTTTGTACCTAAGTGTTTAGTTCTTTCTCTAAATATTCTTAAAGTTTCTATATCATATACAGCCTGTGTCTGAAAAAATCTAGCACCAGCTTTTATTTTCTTTTCCATCTTTAATATTTGTAATTCTAAAGGTTCATATTTTGGTGTTACACAAGCACCTAAATAGAACTCAGGTTTCCCCTGTAAATCATTGCCTGTCATGTCTTTACCATTTGATATTGTTGAAGCTACTTGAAGTATTCCTACACTATCTAAGTCATAAACTGGCTTAGCTGCTGGATGATCTCCAGTCATTGTATAATCTCCTGTAAGAGCTAAAACATTATTTATTTCAAATACTCCTGCAGATAAAAGTTCCCCTTGAATTGCTATTCTATTTCTGTCTCTCCCTGTTATCTGAAATACAGGTTCTAAACCCGCATCTTTCAATTTTTTACATGTTGCTAAGGAGGTGGCTTTTAATGTTGCGGATTGGAAATCTGTAACATTAACTCCATGAACTCTTCCTTTTACCGCTTTAGCACATTCTATTAAATGGGAAAGATCTGTACCTTTTGGAGGAGCCATCTCAGTTGTAACTGCAAAATCTCCTCTTTCTAAAGCTTCTTTTAATAGGCTCATTTTTAATCCCCCTTAGTATTATTCCTTATCTCTTAAATCTACTTTTCTTGGATGAGCACTTACTCTATAATCTCTTGGTTCTTTAATATCTAATAAGTTATCAAGCTTATCCATATCTTTAAGTTTATTGTATATCAATATCCATGCACAATCATTGTCTGGATCTACTTCGCATTTTCCATCTCTTTCCCCACCACAATGTCCC
>CAZKOJ010000178.1:0-7724 GCA_964554365.1 uncultured Clostridium sp.
TCACTAGTTTGTCCAATAGAAGGATGTATAACTAAAGGTGAAATTAAATTTAAAGATTCTGGTGCAGAAAGAAAAATAATTCTTTAATAAAATAGAGAACATAGTAAAATTACTTTAATGGTAAAAATTAAATAGAGTATATTTATATAATAAAGATGAATAGGAGTAGTTTATCCCTATTCATCTTTACTTTTTAGTTAACATTATATTATTATAAATATAGTGTTAATTTTTTGGAGGTAATTGTATGAAATATAAGATAGGACAGAAAATTGAATTTACAAGTGATTTTGTAATAGAAACAGACAAAGGGAAAAAGGTTAAAATATTAAAAGGTGAAGAAGCTATGGTTGTACGAAAAGTGGATAAAAATTCAGGAGAAATAGTTTATGTGGCAGGAGAAGCAAAGGGTTTAAGTCAAATTATATCTATAGAAGTTGATGATAATGTAGATGCTGATTATTTAGCAAAAAAAATAATGGAGGAAATGTAAAAAAGATTTTATAAAGATTTCTAAGATTTCTATTGAATTAAAATCTCAATGAAAGTTTAGAAATCTTTTATTTTAAACTATTTACAAATTTAAGTAGTGTTGTTACAATATAAGTGTACTAATTGAATTAGTACACTTAGTACACTTGGTGCATATTGGTTTTCATGTAGAAAGCATATTGCCGGTTTTGCAAATGTGCTTAAGGCAGCTGAAAAGTTAGTGACTTTTTAATAATGCAAATAATATGGATGATGAAGATGTAAAGAGGTGGTGAAAATTTGATAAATATTGACAGTAGAAGCAGTATACCAATATATAAGCAGATAGTGGAAGGAATAAAAGAAGATATTTTTAAGGGGATACTTAGACCAGGAGATAGGCTTTTATCTGTAAGAGAAATGGCATCAATGATAACAGCTAACCCAAATACTATAAGTAGAGCTTATATGGAGCTTGAAAGACAACAGGTTATTGAAACTTTAAGGGGGAAAGGAACCTTTGTATCTAAAGATTATAAACCTAAAATGGAGGAAGAGAGCATGGAAAGTTTAAAAGATAACATTAAAAAGATAATAATAGAAGCTCATTACATGGGTATAAGTAAGGAAGAGCTTATTAATGTATTTGATAATTGTTATGATGATATCAAAAACACAAAAAATTCATAATAGGGTGATTAAAAATAGGTATATCATATGAAAACATAAATTCAAGGGGGGGATGTTTTTTTGCTTAATATAGCTAATGTTTCTAAAAAATTAGGTGGCAAACAGGTTTTAAACAATATAAATTTAAATATTGAAAGAGGAAGTATATTTGGACTTATAGGACCTAATGGAGCAGGAAAAACCACATTAATAAAATGTATAACAGGCATTTATGATGTTGATGAAGGCGGAATAAAGGTAAATGGAGAGAAAACTTTTGACAATTCCGGTATTAAAAATATTATGGGGTATGTACCGGATGAAAACAGCCAATTTTCTACTTTTAAAGTTAAAGATATGATAAAATTTTATTCTCTTTCCTATAAAAATTTTGACACAGAACTTTTTAATAAATTTAATTTGTATTTTAAAATACCTAAAGATAGATTTATAGGAAAACTTTCTAAAGGAATGAAAACTAGGCTTTCCATAATGCTAAATTTAAGTATAAATCCAGAAATACTTATAATGGATGAACCCACTTCAGGTTTAGATCCTATGGCAAAAAAAGCTATATTAAACTTAATAGTTGATAAGGTAGCAGATAAGGGGATTACTGTAGTTATATCTTCTCATAATTTAAGTGATCTAGAAAGAATTTGTGATAGTGTGGCTATAATTAATGATAATGAAATAAAATATACAAATTCTATAGAAAATATGAAAAAGAACATAAGAAAATTTCAAATGGTGTTCAAGGATAAAGTTCCAACAGATATAGAAAAATTGGACAATGTAATAAATGTGAGTAATGTAGGAAGAGTGTACAATGTGGTAATAGGTAAAGGTGTAGATGATTTTTTAGAAAAGCTTAAAGAAAAGGATTTAGTTTTTTATGAAGAAATAGATTTAAGTCTTGAAGATATGTTCATATACTCTGTAGGAGGTGATGCTTTATATGAAGGTTTATTTAAATAAAGCTCTTTTATTTAAAGAATGGAAAAGTGCTAAATGGGGTATGTTAATTTTATTTTTAGTAGAATTGCAGCAAATTGTAATGAATTTTAGTAATAATTTAAACAGTATGAAAGTTTATTTAACACAGTATAAAGGTGACAAATATTTTGCAAAAAATATCATTGATTCTGCCAATCAGGTTATATGTGATATGGGTAATTTTGTGATTATAGAAATATTAGTTGTGTTTTTGATATTTATGGTAATAAGCATGGATAGAGGTAAAAATTATGAAATATTATCTGTAATGCCTTTTAATAGGAGGGAAATATTAAAAGCAAAATATTTTGTAAGTATGGAATCTGTAATAGTACCTACAGTAATTAGTTATATCATTGTAACTTTTATGTATTTCGCAAATATAACAATTATAGGACCATATGTAGATTATAAATTGCTGCTATTTGGATGTATATTAAATCTACTTGTACTAATTCTAGAAGTTACTATACTCATTACAGTTCAATATATATGCGGTATTGGTATAGTAGGTGCTGTACTAGGCGCAGTAGTATTAGCTTTGCCATCAATTTTAATTTCACTTATAATAAATTTTATGCAGGCATTAGAATATAATCCTCTTTTTAAAAATGCTATAGAATATAGAGTTACAAAATACAAAGCTATGTTCAGTTTTTTAGGTGAGTGGATTAATCCAATGGGTTATAATCAGTCTTTTCAACAGTATTTTCCGTTAACAGGGGGTAATGTAATGCAATTGGATATAAGGAATTTTAAAATGAATATGTTTTATATAAGATGTAGTATTATCATATTTAGTATTATAATATTTTACCTTTTAAGTTATTATGCTTTTAATAAAAATAAACTAGAAAATACAGGAACCATATTTATGTTTAGTTCCTTTAATATGCCATTCAAAATTGGAACATCTATTTGTTTTGGAATTTTAACATGCAATATCATTTTTAATAATGTTTTTAGAAATATGGTTTATATGCCTAAAGTGATATTTATGCTTTCTTCACTTTTAATTATTTCTATTTTGTCTTACAAGATTACAGATAAAGTTATAAAAATGAATAAATCTTAGGAGGATTTATTTATGAAAGATATTAAAAATTGTTTTATTGTTGTATTTTCATTGGTGTGCATAAGTGTAATGATTATTCAAATGTTCTAAAGGAAAACAGAAGTTTAAAAATAAGCTTCTGTTTTTTATTATATATTTATCTTTTAAATAATAAAATTTAAGTGTAAGAAATTATTGAGGTTTAAAAATGCACTTATTAAAAATTATAAAAAAAACTACGAAAACAAATTTATTTATAAGTTTAGTACTACTTTATTTAAGCATAATAATAGTTTTTGGATTTATTTACTGGAGAGTAGCAAATATATCTTCACGAGAATTTTTTGTTTTTCAAAATGATATAAATATGAATATTAAAATAAATGCTTTTAGAAGCAGAATGAAAGTAAATATATACAGTAGAGATTTTAATAATGCCATTAGAAAATTAATAGTTTCAGAAGAGTATACAAGGCCACTGGTAAAGCTTTTAGATGATAAAGAAAATGAACTCCATATATTTACTTTAAACAAACCATTAGGAGAATTATGGGCTAATTATTACTACTTATTATTAGAAGGTAGAGGAATAACTCATATGAAAGTAGAAAGTATTAAAGAAAAGCAGCTAAATAAAGATTTAAATGTTTATAAAATAACATTAGATTTATATAAAAATAATAATGAAAAATATGCACTATATAAGAACAGTGATAAAATAAATTTTGATAAGTATAGCAGCATAGTTATTTGGACAAAAGACTCCATAGATGAAGAATCTTTTCATAAGGATGATGTTATTTATCCATTAGGTTTTTATTTTGTAAGTATTATGGAAAATTCTATTTCGTTTTTAGATGATAGTGCTATAGTATTAAAAGAAATAGATAATGGAAAATTTAAATATCCCCTTTGGAATTTTTTGTATTTCAGTGTAGTAACCATTACTACATTAGGATATGGAGATATTCTTCCGAATTCCACTTTAGTGCGTACACTTGTAATGTTTGAGGTAGTTTCTGGAGTAATTATTATGGGCATGTTTATTCCATGCTTACTTTGGAATAAAAAAAATTAAGAAAGTCTTTAAAAAATATGGATTAAAGGCTAAAATATAGTTAGCTAACTAAGTTAAGGAGAGGGGATATTCAAAATGACACAAAAATTATATTACGATGATGCTTATTTAACAGAAATTAAAGCCCAGGTTTTAAATATAATACACAAAGAAGAAAAGATATTGGTAGTACTGGATAGAACACCTTTTTATCCAGAAGGAGGAGGTCAGCCTTCTGATACAGGTGAGATTGATGGAATAAAAGTTTATTATGTTTCAGAAGAAGAAGGAACCATATATCATCATATGGAAAAAGCACCTGAAAATAAACAGGTGGTATGCAAAATAGATTTTAAGAGGCGTTTTGATCACATGCAGCAACATTCTGGGGAACACCTTTTATCTGGAGCAATTTTTAAGTTTTATGGTGGAAATAATAAAGGTTTTCATTTAGGTGAAGAATATGTAACTGTAGATATTGATATAGATAATTTTAGTGAAGATATGTTAAAAAAAATAGAACATGAGATAAATGATTATATATATGCAAATATAGAGTTTAATACATATGTAGTTAGCAAAGATGAAGTAGATAAAGTTCCAGCAAGAAAGAAGATAGAAGTAGATGAAGATATAAGAATAGTAGAAGCAAAGAATATGGACTGCTGCCCATGTTGTGGTACTCATGTTAAAAGAACTGGTGAAATAGGTATAATAAAGCTTTTAAAAGCTGAAAGATATAAGGGTATGACTAGAATTTATCTTAAATGCGGACATAGAGCATTAAAAGATTTTGGAATAAAACATGAGGTTGTATCAAAGTTAAATAGATTATTTTCTGTAGACGAAAATAGTATACTAGAGAGAATAGAAAAACAATTTGAAGAGATAGAAGGACTAAAAAAAGAACTGAGCAAATTAAATAATAAGTTTGCAGAATTTGAGGCAGAAAACATATTGAAAAATTCAAGTTCAATGCTACTAATGAAGCACTATGAACATAAAAGTTTTGAAGATATACAATTAATAGGCACAGCACTTGGAAATAAAAATCACATAATAATTTTGACTTCACTTTGTGATAAAAAAATATTATTTTTGAACGATACAAATATAGATGTTAGTTGTGGTAAGTTATTTAAGGAACATATGAAGAACTTTAATGGAAAAGGTGGGGGAAAAGACAAGAGAGCCCAAGGAACTTTTGAGAATAAAGAAGAACTTATTAAATTCTGTGATTTCTTACATTTAACATTAAGGGAAAAAATTTAAAAGCGGTAGCATACTACCGTTTTTTCTGTGGTGCATTATTTTAATGATAGCATAATTGTGTTTGGAGGGGGATAAATGAAAGATTTTGGTACTGCAGTAATATTGTGTGGTGGCAAGAGCAGTAGAATGGGATTTGATAAAAGCAAAATAGAGATAAAAGGTAAATATTTAATAGAGTTAGTAGCAGAAAGATTAGAAAGCATTTTTGATGAAGTTATATTAATTGCTGAAAAAAAGCATAAATTTAAAGAGTTAAAATATATTGTATTAGAGGATTTAAAGAAAGAATGTGGACCTGCAGGAGGTATATACACAGGATTAAAATATGCTAGTTCTAAAAATGTATTTTTTATGGCTTGTGATATGCCTATATTAAATATACAGTATATAGAGTATATGATGAAAATCATTAAAGACAATAATTATGATTGTGTTATTCCTAGAAATAATCATTGGGTAGAACCACTGTATGCTTTTTACTCTAAAGATTTAATAAAGGAATTTGAAGAAGGAATATATAACAAAAATTTGGCGCTTTATGATATAATAAAAGACTCAAAGCTTTATTATATACCTGAACATATTACAAGGGAATATAGTGAAAACCTTGATATGTTTGTTAATTTAAATTATGTTAAAGATTTGGATATTTTAAAAAAAATATATTAAATTTTTTAAGATCAATCAAAATAGAGAGAGGAATGTTTTTACAGATGGGAAAAATTTTAGTTTTAGCAGAAAAACCTTCAGTAGGAAGGGAACTTGCAAGAGTACTTGAATGTAGAGAAAATCACAATTCATATATAGAAGGTAAGAAATATGTAGTAACTTGGGCACTAGGTCATTTGGTTACATTAGCAGATCCAGAGGCTTATGATGATAAATATAAATCATGGAGAATAGAAGATTTACCAATGCTACCTAAAAGCATGAGGCTTGTGGTTATAAAACAAACTAGTAGGCAATTTAATGAGGTTAGAGGACTTATAAAAAGAAACGATATAGATGAAATGGTAATTGCCACAGATGCGGGACGTGAAGGTGAATTGGTGGCTAGATGGATCATTGAAAAAGCAGGCTTTAGAAAGCCTATTAAGCGTTTATGGATATCATCCCAAACTGATAAAGCCATTAAAGAAGGTTTTAATAAGCTAAGACCAGGAAAAGAGTACGATAATTTATATAGAGCTGCTGAATGCAGAGCAGAAGCAGATTGGTTGGTAGGATTAAATGTAACTCGTGCACTTACTTGCAAGTATAACGCACAGCTTTCAGCAGGAAGAGTTCAAACGCCAACTCTTGCGATGATAGTAAAGAGAGAAGAAGAAATAAAAAAATTCGTACCTAAAGACTATTGGACTATTGAAGCTAAGTTAAATGGGTATACAGTGCAATGGCAGGACAAAAATGGAGGAACTCGTACATTTGATAAGAGTAAGGCTGAAACCATAACTTCCAAAATTCAAGCACAAATAGGTAAGGTTGTGGAAATTAAAAAGGCACTTAAAAATGAGTTGCCACCTCTTGCTTATGATTTAACAGAGCTTCAAAGAGATGCAAATAGGAAATACGGTTATTCAGCTAAACAAACGCTGTCTATTATGCAAAAGCTTTATGAGACACATAAACTACTTACATATCCTAGAACGGACTCTAGATATATTACAGATGATATAGTGGCTACTTTAGGTGAAAGATTAAAAAGTATATCAATAGGAAACTATGCTGTTTTTGCAAGGGAAATATTAAAAAATAAAATACATACCACTAAAAGATTAGTAGATAACAGCAAGGTTTCAGATCATCATGCTATAATACCTACAGAACAATTTGTCAATTTAGGAAAGCTTAACAATGAAGAAAGATGTGTTTATGATCTAGTAGTTAAAAGATTTTTAGCGGTTTTAATGCCTGCATTTAAATATGAGCAAACTACTGTAAAGGTAGAAGTTAAAGGAGAAGAACTTTCTGCTAAAGGTAAGATTGTACAGCAAAAAGGTTGGAAAGCTGTTTATGATAATACAGATAGATTTGAAGAGGACTCAGATGAAGAAAAGGATCAAAGTTTACCACAAATTAATGAAGGTGACAGCGTAAAGATAATTGCTGCAAAATATGTTAATGGAAAAACTAAGCCACCAGCAAGATATACAGAAGCTACACTATTATCAGCTATGGAACATCCACAAAAATTTATGGGTTCCA
>CAZKOJ010000179.1:0-7656 GCA_964554365.1 uncultured Clostridium sp.
ATTTTCTATTACACTCAACTTGGCCAGTAAGTTATAGTTTTGAAATATAAATCCTATCTTTCTGTTCCTTATCTCTGCCAGCTTATTATCATTGCAATTTGTATCTTCTCCATCTAATAAGTAAGTTCCGGAAGTAGAGGTATCTAAACAGCCAATAATATTCATTAAAGTAGATTTACCGGCACCAGATGGCCCCACTATAGATACGAATTCTCCTTTTTCTATAGTTAGGTTTACATCCTGTAGTGCTATATATTCACTATTTCCCATTTTATATGTTTTGTTTATATTTTCCATGTCTATTACAGATTTCACACAAATACCTCCTTGCCTATTCTATAATAATTAACTAATAAATGTGGCTAAACTAAAAGTTCTATGCTTTATTTAATTAGTTATCTTCCACCGCCCATACCACCAGCACCCATTCCAGACATACCTGAGGCTGATTTTCCAGCATTGCTATTTTTATTTGTAGATGTATTTTGTGGAAGTTGTATTAAAACTATCTGATTTTCTGTAATTCCACTTAATATTTCTACCATAGTTTGATTTTTAAGTCCTGTTTCTACTTGTACTAATTTACCTGGTATAGCATTTACATTATTTCTTGTGCTATTACTGATTTTATTTCCAGTACTACTTTTACTAGATTGGTCAGCATTTGTGTTTTTAAAAGAAGACTGGCTATTAGTGGAAGTTTTATCCTGAATCATAACATATTTTTTACCTGATTTTTGTACTAACGCTTCTATTGGAACGGCTATTATATTTTCTTTACTTTGAACCGCAATACTAACATCCGCATTCATCCCAACCTTTAATCTTTCAGGATTATTCACAGAAACCGTCACATCAAAGGTAGTAACATTATTAGTAGTTTTACCACTCTGGGAAATTTCTTCTACAGTTCCTTCATAAGTTTTGTCTTTTATATCCTGAATAGTTAGCTTAGTCTTTTGGCCTAGTTTAACCTTATCTATGTCCAATTCATCCACAGGTACTACAATTCTCATTTTAGAGGTATCTATTACCGTAGACATGGCTTTATCGCTAGGTGTTACATCACCATTTTTTATATTTAAAGTAGATACTATTCCGTCTATGGGACTTAAAATAGTAGATTCCGCTAAGTTTTTTTGTTTAAAGCTTAATTGGCTTTGAGCCTGCTCGATTTCATTTTTCTTTAATTCAATACTATTTTTTATACTTTCATCATCTAATTTAAATAAAATATCTCCTTTTTTTACAGTGGCTCCTTGGGATATAGACACTTGGACTATTCTTCCACTTTGCGGAAAAGGTATGGGAATTTCTAATTCATTATTTGCACCCACAGTTATTATAGCCATACCTCCATAGGCTGGCTTTGTAGAAACTACATCATCTCCTGGAGCTACAAATACAGACTTAACATTGCCATCCACGGGAGCTTTTATATAAACTGAATCTAAATTATTTTCTAAATTATGTAGTTCTAATTGCTTTTGATTTAAAGTGTTTTGAGCTGTTTGTATATCCTGCTGCTGATTATCATCTTTAATCCTACAAAATATATCACCCTTTTTAATGGCAGTTCCTTCTTTGTAGTTCATTTGTTCTATTACACCACTGTTAGAGGAAAAAATATTTACTTGGTTTACTCCTGTTACTGTTCCTGTAGCTTGTACTGTAACATCCAAGTTAGTCTTTGCTGCCTTTACTTTATCAAATTTAAGGGATGAAGTTACTGTATTCTTAGCTTTATAATTTTTATATGTATAGTATCCTCCAGTACCCAAACCCAATACTAAAATCACTACTACAAAGGTTTTTATCCATTTTCTTTTCATAATTCAAAGCCCTCCTGATTATATTACAACTCTTCCAACCATAAAAACGATAATAAAAATAATATATCTTATTAAAGTAAGTAAAGATTTTTTTAATTAATATAAGCCCACAAAATTACTTTAATCTAAAAAATGTACAAATAGTAAATAAATTTAAAAATTGTTCACTAATTTTCTAAATTAAATATTATCTTGTCAGTGTGACAGCTAGGTGCCAAAGTTATGAATAATTTGTGAACCAAAAAAGAGATTGCTGTAATTTAGCAATTCACCTTACATATTTTTCAAATATAAGTTCTAATCTTTACTGTTTTACCTTAATTTAAGAACTTTTATACAAATATTAACTAAACTTTATGCTATAATATTACATATATTTTATATAATGTGAGGACTAAATTATGAATGAAAATATTAATATATTAATAGTAGAAGATGATAATAGCATAAATACTTTGCTTGCTAGATTAATGGAGAAGAATGGATACAATGTAGTACAAGCTTATTCAGGTACAGAAGCTATGCTGCATATTGAAGCTAAGGATTTTCAATTAGTACTGCTGGATTTGATGCTGCCTGGAATTACAGGAGAAGAATTAATTAAAAATATAAGAAAAACTAGAGAAATGCCTGTGATTGTAATCTCAGCTAAAATTGATAAAAAGAACAAGGTAGAGTTACTTAATTTAGGAGCAGATGACTATATTACTAAACCTTTTGATATAGAAGAAGTGTCAGCTAGAATTTATTCAAACCTTAGAAGATACATGAAATTTAATAATAACAATGATGTAAATCAAAATTTAATTTATAAAGATATAAATTTGAATAAAGAAACTAAAGAGGTTTATGTAAATAATAAAGAAATAAATTTTACAGCAAGAGAGTTTCGTATACTTGAATTACTTTTGAGCCATCCTAAAAAAGTATTTTCAAAAGCAAATTTATTTGAGAGTGTATGGATAGAAGAATATTTAGGTGATGATAATACGGTAAATGTTCATATGAGTAATTTAAGAAGTAAGTTACAAAAGGCTAATCCAAAAGAAGAATATATAGAAACTATATGGGGAATGGGTTATAAACTTAAAGGATAGATTAAATGGTGATTCTAAAAGAATTGGTACTCTCGAACAGAACGATAGAGGAAATCATGTTGAAATTAAAAAATCAATAAAAATGGGCATTTTTGTAAATGCAATAATATGGGGACTTGGCATATTTAATTTGTCACAGTCTCTATTTTTGTTATGGAAGTTTTATTAAAAAAGTGAGGAGAGATATTATTTATGCAAATAATAAAAACAAACTTATCTTTTAGAAGTTTACCTTATAGTAATTATAAGGATTCATACGAAAGATATTCAAAAAGAGGTTTCTAGTAACACAAAATTAAAAACTAAAATAGACTATATAAGTAAAGGAGTTGATAATACTAGAGTTGATATTAAAGTACGAAATAGAAAGATAAACTATATAGTACAAATATTTATAATGACTTAAGAAAATGCAAAATCAGCACATCACAGGGTTGATGGATTAGAAAGGGAGGAACAACTATGAATGGTATAGATATATATGAAGGAGATAATATCCAGGATTGGAATGTAGTTAAGCAACAAGGAATTGAAGTAGTAATACAGAAAGCAACTCAAGGTACATCTCATGTAGATAGCTTATTAAACCATAGATATCCACTCATAAAAGAAGCAGAATTAAATATAGGGTTCTATCATTTTGCCCAATATAATTCAACGGATCCGGTTGCAGAAGCTCAACATTTTTTAAATGTTGTAAATGGATTAAAGAGTGATACAGTATTGTGGTTGGATATAGAAGCAGAGGAAAAATGGGATAAACAAATAGCTATTAATTATGCGAATGCGTTTATAGACTATGTTAAAAAACAAGGGTTTGAGATTGGTATATATACAGGTGATGCTTTTTATAATGATTATTTAGAAGGCATACAAGATGTACCTTTATGGTTAGCTAGTTATGGGAAACAACCATCTTTATACCCTAATCAGGCTTCATGGCAATATAGTGAAAGTGGACAATTAAATGGAATTGTGGGAAATGTAGATTTAGATTATTTTATAGATAATATTTTTATTAAAAAAGGAGAGGACGAAATGTTAGAGAATATTGTTTGTTATAATAATCAGGTAGATAAGAGAGCTGCAGAGTATCTTGCCGATTATTTAAACTGTCCTACTATAGACAATGTAGCTGTAAAATTTGATTATAGTAAAGTTAAAAATATTTATTGTGTAGGATCTGGAAATTTTACAACTTATGCAAAACAAATTATAGGACAAGGTAAAGATAGATGGGGTGTAATAATAGATGTATTAAAATTTTGTGGAAAGTTATAATTGGAGAGCTTAAAAGGCTCTCTTTTAATTTATTATTAAATACTTTTACTATATAAAAATTTAAAGGATAAACTTAAGGTTTTCTTTAAGATTCATAATCAAGTTAACCTTAATTGAATTTAAAAAATGTTGTTAAATGAAAATACTCATGCTTATTTATTTTGTGAATAAGCATGAGTATGCTTATGTGTTAATCAAATAAGAAAATGTATTTACCTATATATTAGATAATGCTTGAAAAACCTCATTTATGTCAGGCAGCTGGCTCATAGGGTAAACTTTAACCCATTTAACAATTCCACTTTCATCTATTATAATGTTGGCTCTTTCAGATATACCATCATTTTCAATAAATAATCCATAATCATTTGTAACCTTTCCGTGAGGCCAGAAGTCTGAAAGAATACTTAAATTATTAAGAACAATAGCAGTTGCCCATGCTTTTTTACAAGGTTGAGCATCAACACTAAGCCCAAATGCTATTGTATTAAGACTTTGAAGGTTATCTAAGCCGTTTTCTAGAGACCTCATTTGATCTGTACAAACTGGTGTCCATGCAAGTGGATGCCAAGAGAGCAAAACTTTTTTACCTCTATAATTTGATAAATTAATAATTTGATCATGATTATCTTTTAATGAAAAGTTTGGTGCAGTATCTCCTACTTTAATTAGTTCCATAAGTTTGACTCCTTTCTTTTGATATAATATATTATTCCATACGCAAATAGAATTTATTATAAAAAAATTATATTTAGTTGGATGACTACTTGCAATAACACTCCAATATTATTAAATGGGTTATAAACTTAAAGTATAGATAATGATCTTTACTATTTAAAATCATAGTATTTTAGGAGTAATAGAATTAATAAAAAAACGTAAAGGACAAACTTAAGGTTTTCTTAAGGAGTCCTTTACGTTTTTTTATGTTTCGGGCTATAAAATAGTCTTAACAGATTAAATTAAATCTAAGTTTTTTAGATTCAGGAGGAGATTATTTATGAATGAAGTTTTAAAAATTAATGATGTAACTAAAGTTTATGGAAAACAAACTGTACTTGATAAGGTTAATTTATCCTTAGAACAAGGTGAAATTATGGGACTTATAGGACCTAATGGTGCAGGAAAGACTACCCTTATGAAAATCATTACTAAACTTGTTAAAAAGTATGATGGTGATGTTTATATAAAAAATGAAAATATAAAAAATAATAAAAGACATGATACAAAACAAATAGGTTGTGTAATAGAAACACCTGGTTTTTATCCAGACTTAACAGGTTATGAAAATTTATTGTTTTTCGCTGAAATATCTGGATTAAAAGATAAAAATGAAATCAATGAAATAGTTAAAAAATTAGGAATTGAAGGTTATGTAAATAAAAAAGCAAAAAATTATTCTTTAGGAATGAAACAAAGACTTGGAGTGGCACAGGCAGTTTTAACATATCCACCTATATTAATATTAGATGAGCCAACTAATGGATTAGATCCTGCCATAGTACCAGAGCTTAGGAAGTTTATAAAGTATATAGCGATGGAAAAACACACTGCGGTACTTATATCAAGTCATATTCTTTCTGAAATAGAGCTAATGTGTGACAAAGTTGCATTTATACAAGAAGGAAAAATAATTAAGATTGAAAGCTTAAAGAAAAGTGAAAAAGATACTGCTACAATTGCTTTTGTAACAAGTAAATTAGAAGAATTAAAGAGCTTTTTTAATAATAAAAAGCTTAATTATAAAATATTAGGTGAAGATAAATTGCATGTTGTATTAAGCACTAAGGAATTAGAGAATTTAGTTTCAAGCATAAGCAAAGAGAATATACCACTTAGAGGTGTGTACGAGGTAAAAGAAAGTTTGGAACAAAAATATTTAAAAACTATGGAGGATGAGAAGAATGCATAAGTTATTAAAAATATCTTGGCTTAATGTTAAAAATTCAGCATATTCAAAAGAGTTTTTATTAGGAATAATTGCAGCCTTTTCTTATTCTATGTTATGGGTTTTTCTTGTTCATCCTAAAGCATACCCGCTTATGGGTTATGAGTTTGAATTTGGACGCTTTTTATATGTATTAATATTATATGCATCTGTTTCAATTTTACGAAATGATATAAGGTCTAATTCTACTAAAACTATTTTTACAGGAGTTTTTAGTAGAACAGAAATAATGATTTCAAAAGGTATAGGTTTAATTATATGGGGAATTATTTTTTCTGTAATAGTTGAAATAAATAATGTATTGGTATCCTGCATCTTGTACGAAAAAATAGGAATTACTGGATTTTTAGCATTTAATCATCTGCAATTATTTATTACCTATATTGTTATAACATTTTCTATGGGCAGCCTTATGGTACTTATAGTTTCCATAATGTTTAATGAGAGAAAATCTATTTTATTTTTTATAGTAATATTCAGCATGGTGAATTTTTATACTGCGGCTATTACAATTTTGATTGTTAGACATCCAGAAGTTGCACAGAACTTCTCTACTTATATGAAAACACCCTTTTTTAATACCGTAATGTTAATGCAGGGAAATTTTAATATGCAATCAGTATTAATAAATATAGTTTGGGCAGTAATCTTTTGTATTTTATCTATTTTTATTACTAATAAAAGGGAAATTAAGTAGAAGAGGAGATGATTTATTTTGGAAAAAATTTTAAAGGTTATAACACTAGATGTAAAGAAAAAAGGATTTTTAAAGAATTTATTGATTTCTTTACTTGTTGTGATTTGTATTTTATTTTTAAGTTGTGCAAAAGGTAAAACAACAATACCATCAATGCTATTATCACTAATTCCATATATTATTTTAGTTATTTACAGCTTTTCATTAACACAGGAGTTTGCAAATAAAACAGATAAAATCATATTTACAGGCATATTTAGTAGAAATGAAATAATGATTTCTAAACTAATTAGTTTTATAGTTACATCTATAATATGCTTTATATTTTATGAAATTATATCAATTGTATGCCATACTTTTAATTCAAAAATATTGTTTAATGATTTGTATGTGTTTCTTATATATGCTTTTACTCTAGGTTCTTTTATATTATTAGTTTCAGTTATTACTTCTGATTTTATACTTACAGGAATTATTGGATATGTATTGTACTTTGATTTGATATTAGTACTTTTAAATCAAGCATTGGCATCTAGTAGAAATGAAATGTTAAAAAATGTTATACAAAATTCACCCTTTTACATAGCTAATACTGGATTTTATGCAGTGAATTATACGGGTCACCAATCTATTATTATGATAAGCTGCGGAGTACTATTTTCAGGAGTAGCTTGTGTTATAATTAATAGAAAAAATATGTAGCGAATTTAAAGCGAAATGCGACGCAAATTTAGAGTGGACTGCCGCTTAAATATATTATTCTAAAAACCGTCCGTTTATTAAGAAGGCCTAATGCTTCTC
>CAZKOJ010000180.1:0-7551 GCA_964554365.1 uncultured Clostridium sp.
AGTATGACACAAAATAAACTAGCAGACTGACTAGTTATTTTTTTGAATGTGCCTTATCACTTTTTAAACCTTGTATCCTCTTGGAGTTATAAATTTATTGTCCTTTATATAGCTTTTGCTATTTCCTATTATTACTATTGAGAACATGTCCACATCACTATCGTCAAAAGATTTTATTGTAAATAATTTAGTTTCTTCACCGTCTCTTAGTGCATTTTTAACTACAGCTACTGGAGTGTTTTCTTGTCTGTATTTTTTTATTATATCCATACACTCTTTTAAATAAAGAGGTCTTCCGTGACTTTTAGGATTGTATAAGGATATTATAAAATCTCCTTGTGCTGCTAATTCAATTCTCTTTTTTATAAGCTCATAAGGAGTCATTAAATCACTTAAGCTTATATTGCAATTATCATGCATAAGAGGTGCTCCTACTACAGAGGCTGCTGCTGAAGCTGCAGTAACTCCAGGTACTATTTCTACATCTTCATCTTTTCTCATTTCCAATATAAGTCCTGCCATTCCATATATTCCCGAATCTCCTGTACTTACTATAGAAACCACCTTATCTTTTGATAATTCTAGTGCCTGCTTACATCTTTCTAATTCTCCACGCATACCTGTGGAAAATACAGTCTTGTCTTTAATAATTGGTTTTATAAATTCTATATACTTAGTATATCCAACTATAATTTCACTTTCTTCTAATGCCTTCACTGCTTTTACTGTCATATGGTCAAGTCCGCCTGGACCTATTCCCACAACATAAAGTTTACCCAAATTAACACACCCTTTTCTTATGTATTTCACTTTTTAATTTTTGCACTCTTGTAATTCACCTATGCATAAAGTCATTCCATCTTTTTTAATTTTTTCTGTGATATTGATACCCCCTGCCAATTGCACGCAAGGTTCACATACCGCCCTAACACCTATAGTTTTTTCCACAAAATCACTTCCTTCATATTTATGTTGAATAGCTTTTATTTGCTCTAATGAAAATATCTTTAGCTCACAACCTAAATACTCTGAAAGCTTTATTATTGCTTCTTCATCCTTTTTTACTTCTACTGTACTGATAATTTTAACTGCTTTTTCTTCTATGTTTTTTTCCTTTAATATATCTTCAATTATAAATTTCATTTTTTTATTGTCAAAGTTTTTCCTACAGCCTATACCAAGAACTATATTTTTTCTAATAAGCTTTAAAGTAGCCATATTTTTTTTATGACTATCTAGTAATTCATTTAACTTATTAGTGACATAAACTATGCCTTCTACATGCTTAAGATCATCTGTATACCCTTCAGGTATTGGTATTTTATGATCTGAATCAATAAAACCTACTTTTTTATGATCTACCAATAATGCTGCAATACTCTTAGCATCTTTCAAGTTATCTATTGTTAAGTCATAATTTTTTGCAATAATATCAGGAGCTGTTACTCCCATATTATCTGTAGCTGTAGTTATTACTGGAGTGCTTTTAAGTATTTCAGCAACCCTTAAGGTTAGTTCATTAGCTCCTCCTAAATGTCCACTCAAAAGACTTATGACAAACTTAGCACTGTTATCTATAACTAATACCGCTGGGTCCTTATCCTTACTTTCCAAGTAACTTGATATAGCTCTTACCGCTATACCTGTAGAACTTATAAATATTATTGCTCTATAATCTTTAAAGATTTTCCCTACTAAAGATTTAATACCAACTTCTTTTATAGTTTCTCTAGAATACAAATCTATATCTAACTTACCTTTAAGTTTTTTTGCAATAATATCGCCCTGTGCTGTTACACTAATTATGGCTACTTTCATCTTTACCCTTTCTAAACATATGGGAAAAGCCTTCATCATATAAAAGACTTTTATCATATTCACAATCTATAAAGTCTCCTACAAGTATCTGTGCTGTCTTTGTTATATTTTCCTTCTTTACTTTTTGGGCTATATCATCTAAAGTTCCAATAATATATTTTTCATCTCCCCATGTAGCTCTTTGTATTACAGCTATAGGGACATTTCTTCCATAACCTTTTCTAAGCTTTTCTACCACTTTATCTATCATACTAACAGAAAGAAATAAAGCCATAGATGCACCTATAGATGCCAATTTTTCTAGATTTTCTTTTTCTGGAACCGGAGTTCTACCTTCAACTCTAGTAAGTATGATAGTTTGGCTTACATTTGGAAGCGTAAATTCTTTTTTGATAGATGCTGCTGCTGCTGTAAAAGAGCTTACTCCTGGAATAACAGCATAAGGTATATCAAACTTTTGAAGTTCATCCATTTGTTCTTTTATGGCACCATATATAGCTGGATCTCCTGTGTGAAGCCTTACTATTTTTTTATTGCTAACATGTGCTTTTTTTATTACATCTATAACTTCATTTAAGGTCATAGACGCAGAATTATGTATTTCCGAATTTTCTTTACAATATTTAAAATGTTCATTGCTAACTAATGAACCCGCATATATTATTACATCAGCTTCAGATAATATTTTTCTTCCCTTTACTGTTATTAAATCTGGATCCCCTGGTCCTGCTCCTATGAAATATACTACATTTTCCATAATTAATTTTCCCCTTTTCTCTTATAAAAATATTAACTTGAATGTGCCTTAGTCTCTTTGCGCTATAATAAGTGACATATAATCTCTATTTTTCAATATTTCTTCTTTATTTCTAAGCACCTGTTGCCCTTCTCTGTAGGCTCTTTTTACAAATACATATTTAAAGCCCTTTTCCTCTAACGTATCTAATACCTTCTCCTCAACCTTATATACCTTCATTATTACCACGAACTTTTCATCAGCTATTTTATCTACTTGAGTTGCTGGAAGTATCAAAACTCTTTCATCACCTATAACTATTGGTTCACCTGCAATACTTGCTCCAGCACAAAATGATGTTATTCCTGGTACTGTTTCTGTATTATATCCATGATCTTTCATGTATCTTAAAAGATATATATATGTACTATAAACAAAAGGATCGCCTATAGTTAAGAAAGCAATATCTTTTCCTTCTTTTAATTTTTCTTCAATAGTTTTAAATGCTTTATGTATTTTCTCTTCCTGTTCTTCTCCACCCATAGGAAAATGTTTAACAATTACTTCCTTATCTTCAGTAATAAAATTTTTAGCAGTTTCTAATGCAATGCTAGTTCCAGCTTCTTTAGCAGATGGTGCTATTACAACCTGGCATTTTTTAATAATTCTTACAGCTTTCAATGTTAAAAGTTCTTCTGCTCCGGGACCAACACCAATGCCATATAGAGTACCTAATTTTGTAGCCGTATTTTCCATATTCGTTTACACTCCTATATTTCTACTTTTATGTTAATTTATTTTTTAGTTCCAGTTAAAATGTATATGCTGTTATTAGAAAACATCATATAAGTTTTTCCCCTACTTTTATTTACTGATATTTGAGCACATTCCACATGATAATCTAATAATTTTAAAGTATTCATGGCTTTATACAAATTATCCATAGTAATGAAGTTTAACACCATATTTTTTCCTGCATTTAATTTTAAATCATAACTTTTTATAATTTCTTCTATATTTCCACCACTGCCACCTATAAATATAGCATCAAAAGGAGCTTCTATGCTTTGTTCTAATTCCATTGCTTCTCCTTCTACTATTTTTAGGTTATTAGTGTTAAATTTTTCTTTATTCTTTTTTATTACTTTAAGGGCTTCTTCATCTTTTTCTATAGCTATTACTTGTCCTTTTGTGCAAATCTTAGCCATCTGTATGCTTAAGGAACCTGTTCCTGCACCAATATCTAAAACTCTATATTCTTCTTTCAGCTCTAGTTTAGCAGTGCTTAAAATCCTTACCTCTTCTTTAGTCATGGGGCAATCCCCCCTTATGAACTCCTCGTCCTTTATGTAAATCATAATATTATCTCCTCTTACAATTTAACTATTTAAAATAATAATCTTTAAATTCTCTCTACAACTACCACACATAAGTTGCTAAATACTATATTTTTTATTTCTTCTATAGTTCCTATAGTAATTCCTTCATCTTCATATGAAAGATTTTCTCCAACATAAATTTTCGCCTTAATATTTTTTTCTTTTAGCATACTGCAAATATGCGCTGGAGAGTGTTTACTATCTGTAAGCCATATAGAAAGAGGATTTTCTTCTACTATTTCATGAAATTTTTCCTCTCTTCCGTGAAGACTTCCTAAAAAAACACCTTGCCAACTTTTGCCTATCTTACTCATCATATATTGGAATGAACTTATCCCAGGAATTATTTCTATATATCCATTATAATTTTTCTTTATATAATCTGTTATTCCATAAAAAAGAGGATCTCCAGAGGCTGCTATTGATACATTATCATATTTATTAGAGTTTATTACTTCTAATATTTCTGTAAGTTTTTTAACAGTAACTTTGTTTCCTTTAATAAAATCTAAGCTTTCAATAGCTCTTTCAAATCCAACAATTAAGTCAGACTTTTGCAAAGTATCCACAGCCTTTGGAAGTATGTAATCTTTGTTTCCAGGACCTATTCCTACAATGTAAACTTTACTGCTCATAATAACCCCCCCCTTTTCCAAAATATAGGGTGTAGATATTGTAGATTTTCTAAAAATCTATTTTTCATAATTTACATTTTTATTTTCTGCTTAAGAAGACTCTCTATTCTCTATTTCAATGCTACTATACAGTATTCCTCTATCCATTGAATACATAATAACATCAGCCTTTATAGCATTGTAAGTGTATTGCTCTATTTTATTTTTTACTTTAACTCCAATGTTTTTATACAAATCTTCATAGCCATCTCCAAGAAACTTTACGGCACCTTCTGTAGTCTCCTGCTCATAAACTTGCTTAACAATATTTTTTTCCTTTCCCATTAATGCAAGTTCTAATGCTAATGTTTCTAACCTTACGTCGCATACCCTGCTGTGTGTATTAAAACATCCTGATGCAACTTTACATAGTTTACCGATATGACCTACTATGAGTATTTTCCCTATTTTACTGCCCATGCAACAGTTTAATGCAAACCCCAAATAGTTTGACATTATCACCATTCTATTTTTTTCAAGCTTCAGCCTATTTGCCATGTCTTCCCCCATGTTGCCAAATAGGAGAATTAAGTCTTTACATCCATTCACTACTTTTTGGTTTATTTCAATTTCTATGGATTTAGTAAGAGCTTCCTCTGACATAGGCATTACTATACCTGTGGTTCCCAATATAGATATTCCACCATGTATATTTAACCTTGGATTAAATGTTTTCTTTGCAATCTCTTCTCCTCTTGGTACAAATATAGTTATTTCTACCCCTTTATTACTTTGCAGCACTTCTCTAACTTCTTTTTCAATCATTTTTCTTGGTACTGGATTTATGGCTGGCTCTCCTTTTTTAACATAAAGGCCTTCACTACAAACTCTACCTACACCACTTCCACCCTTTAAGGTATATCCGGATTCTTTTTTTTCTGCTCTTGCCCATATTTCTATTCCATTAGTAATGTCTGGATCGTCTCCCCCATCTTTTATTACACAGCATTCTATATAATTTTCACTTCTTTTAATCTTCTCTATGGGGATTATAAGTTCTATTCCTTTAGGGGTGTCTATTTTTATATTTTTTAATTCCTGTGGAAAATATAGCATAATCGTTGCAGCCTTTGCTGCTGCTGTAGCACAAGAACCTGTAGTATATCCACATCTTAATCTTTTTCCATCACAATTCACATACATATCAAGCATAATTTCCACCTTCTATTTAGGATTGAATTTGTTACCCCAAAGTGTTTCTTTAGTTATTACATGAGGTATAATTTCAATGTATTATCTAGCTATCATATACATAAGTGCATTTACTATAGCTGCCGATATATTACTTCCACCTTTTCTTCCTCTTATAGTTATCATAGGCGTTGACAGCTTTTCTATTTCTTCTTTTGATTCAGCTGCTCCTACAAAACCTACAGGTGCTCCTACTATAAATTTAGGATTTGCTTTTCCCTCTTTTGTAAGCTCTATAAGTTTAAATAAAGCTGTAGGTGCATTACCAAATACGAAAAATTCTACCCCTTCAGCTACTGCCTTTTCTACTGCTGCCATAGAACGAGTTATTCCCTGTTCCTTAGCTATTTGTGCCACATCATCCCTACCTACAAAGCACTCTACCTTGCAATTAAGTTTATTTAATGCTGCTTTATTTATACCAGAAGCCGCCATATTAGTGTCTGTGTATATAGTCGTCCCCTTTTTCAAAAGTTCTAACGCACTGTCTATAGAACCTTCTCTTATATAAATTAAATCCTTACATTGAAAATCTGCTGTAGTATGTATAACCCTTTTTACTATTTGAAGTTCTCTCTGGGTAAAATTGTGCGTACCCATTTCTTCTTCTATTATTTCAAAGCTTCTTTTTTCTATATCCATAGGAATCTTTATATAATCAATCATAACTCACTCTCCATCCTTTATATTCTATTCTCTGTGCCTTCTTTTATCTTTTCTCTAATATCAACATAACAGCTACTGTTCAGTGCAGCTTCCTGAAATGTTGCCATATTATTTATAGCACTAAGTGCTGCTTCTATAACATTGAAGGCTAGCGGGCATCCTGATCCTTCTCCTAATCTCATCCTCAAATTAAGCATAGGCTTTAAATTTAATTCTTTCATCATATATGCTGCACCAGGTTCTGCTGAGAGATGAGAAGGAAATATAAAGTCTATTACCTGAGGATTTAATCTATAAGCACAAAGTGCCGCTGCTGAAGATATTAAGCCGTCTATTACAATTGGTACTCTATTTTTAGCTGCACCTAAAAAACATCCACAAATGCCAGCTATATCAAAACCACCTATTTTAGAAAGTACATCTATAGGATCATTTTTATTTGGTTTGTTTAACTCTATAGCCTTTTGTATTACTCTTTTTTTATTTTCAAACTGCTGATCCGTAAGTCCCGATCCTTTTCCTGCCACAATATCTACTGAAAGATCTGTTAATACACTAAGAACGGCTGCACTAGTGCTGGTATTTCCTATACCCATTTCGCCTGTACCAAGTAGGTCATATCCTTGTTTAACTAAATCATCTACAATTTCTATACCTGCCTCTATTGCTTTTACAGCTTGTTCCCTTGTCATAGCAGCTTCCTTTGCCATATTCTTAGTGCCATAGGCAATTTTTTTATTTATTATCTTATCATTATTAAAATCTGCTTTTACGCCTACATCAACAACGGTTATATCTGATTTAGCATAATCAGCTAATATGCATACTCCAGTTATACCTCTTGTAAAATTATTTGTAACAGTCATAGTTATATCTTGGTCACAGCAACTTACGCCCTCTTCGCATACACCGTTATCTCCACACATAATGATTATATTTTTTTTATTTATTTTATTATTTACTTTACCTGTAATACCTGATATTTTAGCCGCTATATCTTCTAATTCACCCAAGCTTCCTATAGGTTTTGTAAGGTTATCTATTTTACTCCATGCAATATTTATGACTTCCTTATCCGCTGGATATA
>CAZKOJ010000181.1:0-7493 GCA_964554365.1 uncultured Clostridium sp.
AGCCATCTACTACTGTAATGTCCATTGAATGCCCTGCAAAATAATCCGGATTTGTATCTATACAAATTTCTATAAGTATTCTAGAACCTGCTATATACTTATTTTCATCTATTCTTACTCCCATACTATTGAAATATAAAGATTTACAAAACTCCTCTTCAGTGATTGGCAATTTAAAAATATCATCACCATCTACATATACTTTTTCTCCATCAATTATTTCTTCATCTGAACTTTCAACCCAATCTTCTGCAAGTTCAATCATATCCTCTTTAATAAGTGCATCAGTTATGAATTTCTTGTTATTTTCAAGCCATAACAATTGCTCTTTAAATTCCTTAATGTAATTCTCTATCTTATTATTATCAAAAGTATCCTCATCCTTAATATTTATTTCTAATGATATAGGCAAATAATTGTCCCAAATTACAAAATCGGCAGTAACTTCAGCCGTACCTATATTACTACTTATTTTAAAATTCTCTACCTTAATATTTGTATGTTCAATAGTCAATTCTTCACTTAAATCTGATTTACAATTATTATTTTTCATTAATTGTATATTTTTATTTCTGTAGAAACGTGCTCTTGAGTCACTTGGATCTAACTTTACAGACATGTCTAAATCTGCCAAAGCCTTTTGATATTCTTTCATATTCACATAACAGTATCCTCTAAAATAATAACCTTCAGCATAGTTATTATCTATATCTATAGCTTTCTTAAAATATAGTTCTGCTTTTTCATATTCGCCATTATTTAAAAATTCTAGTCCCTCTTCTACTAAAGTCTCTATATCTTTATCCATTATTCTCCTCCTTGAGCTTTGATTTGTGAATTTTTTATTTTTTCTAAAAGATCTTTCTTCACTCTAAGCACCACTCTCGGAAGCTTTCCAGTACTCCATTCCAAAATTCCATGTTGTCTTCATCTTCATTAATGATCAGTTTGCTATCTATCAAACTAAGCTCTTTTTCAGCCTTTTCAAACAACACTTCGATTTCTTCTATACATCCCTGTTCTTTAAGTTCAAGAACTTTATTTTTCACTTTCTTAAAGTATTTCATGCTTTCATACATTTTAGAGAAAGAAGAGTTAAGAAAATATACTGTAACTTCTTCTATAACTTCATGTTCAAGTTCATAAATTTCTCCTGTAGATTCCTGTACAGCTATTAAATTACCACTATCTAAGTTTTCAGCAATGACATAATATGCTCTGAATTTTTCAAGTTCTCCTAAAAATTCTGCTGCAAATTTCTCATTTAAATTATTTAGTGTATGATCATTGATCTTTGTCCATTCCACGACATCACATAAAAATCCATGCTCTTTATCAAAAAATTTAATATTTAAGTCTTCAAATTCATCTTCTTCAATTTTTGTTTTACATAAAAAATCCTTTGTATCCTGTGGAAGCTTTAAATTCATAATAATATCTTTCATAATTTGTTTCCTTTCTCTAACTCTTTAACTTTTAATAAGTTTAATAATTCTTCAATATGTATTTACCTCTCTTTTTTTTGTTTATTGCCATATATGATAATTTTAATTATATTTTACCAAAAACGCCACACTTTTTTAATATTTTAATTAATTAAATTAAATTTTTTAATCACTTTTGTAAATAATTTAAATTTTCCTAAAAAGTACATGAAACCATGAAATCATAATAAAATTAAACCAGATTTCTGTTTTTCCATATTCCCAATCCTATATTTATCTTAATTCAATAATGTTTCCTCCCATAAATTAAGGCAATTCTATGAATTAGTTTAGCAAACATATGTTCTGTTGTCAAATAATTCTATTTTGTATTTCATACTTACTTAACAGGTTAATTCACCACATCCCATCTAAACGTAACATCTAATTACATCTTATCATCAATATTTCAATATATTATTATAATAACCTTAATCTACTATATCCTTATCGTAAAGGTATGATAATGTAAAAAAATTGGCTTAAATGTGAACTAAAAACACCATAAAATTCAGTTTTGAACTATATGGTGTTCTAGTAGATTATTCGATTTTTTATAACTGTACCTGAAATATGGACTTAACTATAGTAAAATATGATACTTAATCATAAGTTTTTAACTTGTCCTACAGTTAAACCTGTTTTATCTGCTATGGTTTTTGCATCTAATACATCCTTTAACTTTTCAGCTATATTTATCCTCTCTTCTAATCTACCTTCTTCTATATATTGATTTATCACATATTCTTTTTCATCTAAAGATTTTTTATTACTTTTCCAAATACTCATAGCCTTTTCATCGGCACTTAGATTCTTTAATCCTTCCTCTGTTATCTTTATTTCCATTTTCATGCTCTCAAATTTACCGTGGTAAGTTTGAGAGCATGTGTAATCAATTTTTCCTAACTTAACTAATTCTTTTACCCTCCAGAATATATAATCAAAGGAAATTTCTACATCACTATTTTTGATTACCGACCTCACAATTTTAGCTGAGTTTCTAAATTCTTTTGGGATATATTTTAATACATCTATATCGAAATAATTTTCGTCCACACTTTTTATTTTTTCATTTTTGAAAGCACGCAATATAGACTTATCTTTTTTTAATAATTCCCAAGTATCAAGAAGCCTTCTATATTTATTTGAATCCAATTTTTGCTTTAAACTCGCATACTTCTCTATATATTGAGGTATAATATATCCAGTATCTCTAGCTAAATATACATTTTCTTTATGTTTAACCACTGTATCTGTTACATTTATTAAATATATATTTAAATCTCTATCCTTTAAAAGTTCTAATGTATATAACATTCCACAGAACTCTTGACCGGAACCGTACCATAAGTATAAAGTATCGTTGTCATCTATTTTAGAAATTTCATTGTGAAATGTATTATAATTTTCTTTTAACTCATCTGCACCATAATCAACAAAATATTCATCTCCATCAACAATACTCCACCAATTAATTCTTTCTTCAATGTTCACTCCACCCTTTATAGGTCCATGTGAAAGATTATCAGAAAGAACTATAACCTTTTGCTGGCCATGCAGCTCATTCATCTTAATAGCAATTCTAAATTTTCCTCCTGCACCTTCTGCAAAACATATATTAACTATATTATTCATTGTCATCCTCCTGTAAATCCTGTTAATGCATAAAAAACGCGCTGAAAATGATATCGTGATGAACATGCAACTTTCGATATGTCATCTATATTAAGATCTGCATCCAAATTTCTTTCAATGTATTCAAGCGTATTGCTAAGCAGCATAATTGTTTCCAACTTTCTCATCTCTTTTCAAAATCATTATATAAAAATTTGAGAATAGATTGCTGTATTTTTATGCTTTGTATTGACAAATTCACAGGAAATTTATCTAAAACATTAAAAATGAGTTCATTCATTGCAAGAACATATATCACACTTATTTCATTTTCTCATATATATAACTTGTTATAACTTCACAATACTTATCAGGTTCTTCAATTCTAACATAATGACCAGAAAGATCAAATGTAACTACTTGTTTTTCTTTCACTCGATTGATAAATTCTGCTGTTTGTACTTCACAAGTTATTGGATCATATTTACCTTTAATTAGTAAAGAAGGCTTATTCACTTTTAATAATTCAGTAAATACATCATTATACACCCGCCAATCCTTCAGCAATTTCATTCTTGTATTAGTAGATTTACGCCATAAATCCCCACCATCTTTAGTGGATCTAGCTATTTTCTCAATTATTTGCTTATCATTTCCAAACCACATAAAGTTATTACAGTTTTCTCCAAGGTCATTTAATGCCTTCATAAAAAATTTATTAATTTCTTTGTAATCTGTAATATCTTTCAATGCTTTAAAATATTCTTCTGCCAATATGGGATTTCCTAACTTAGCTAATTCATTTGCTGCTCCCTTTAGAATAGAACGCTCTGAAAGTGCAAAATCAAAAGACGGACATTCATATATCATATATTCAATAGAATCAGGGTATAAATTAGCATAAAGAACAGCAAGATATCCACCAAATGAGTGACTAAGCAGTGACCATTTATTTATATGTAACTTTTTTCTTAATTCTTCAAAGTCTTCAATAATATCTTCTAGTGAAATATGTTCTTCGTCTAAAATGGCTTCAGATCTCCATACTCCCCTTTGATCTGGAGCTATAACTTTAAAGTTTTTTGATAATCTCTCCCCTTGATATTGAATAAAATCCTGAGCACCAATTCCACCAGGTCCACCATGAATAAATAACAATACAGGAGATGAATCCTCTCCTAAAATTTCAGTATATATATCTTTTCCTCTAATTTTATAATAATCTCCCATCTAATATTTCCTCCCTTTAATAACCTTAATTATTTCTTACCTCCACTAAAATATATCAAAAAATAGAATTTTATTTCTGTCTTGTTGTGCTTTAATTTGTCTTGAAATATAAAACCTATCTACTGTAAATCTACAATAGATAGGTTTTATTTTGCGATACCAATTAAAACAACTCATCTATATCTACATTTTTACACTTATGGTATTAAAATAATGTCAATTCATTTCTGAATGTATGTTTATTTTCAGCTTTTGTTATCTATAATTATTGGCAAATACTTATTCTTTCTAAACTATATAATACACATAGCAACTATTGTAGTCACAGTCAATCCTATAATAACCGGCTTTATATTCTTTTTCGCTAATTCAAAAGGATCTACTCCACATATAGCTGCTACAGGTATTACAGCCCATGGTATTATAGTTCCTCCACCAACCCATATAGCTGCTATTTGTCCTAGCGCGGTAAGAGTAGCTACTCCTCCGCCTAAAGCTGTAGAAAATAGTTTTGCTATAGAACCTGCTAAGGATATTCCTGAAAAACCTGATCCATCTAGCCCTGTAATTGCACCAACTATAGTAAGAGTAATAGACGCAATTATAGAATTAAGCGGAACTAAGTTAGCTAGACATGCCCCTAAGTCATTAACTATACCACTGGAATTTCCTGGTAATATTTTCCCAAATATTTCATTAAAAGCTGAATCTCCTAAGTAGAAAAATGCAGCTATAGGTATAACTATACCAAATATTTTAAACGCAAACTGTAAGCCTTTAACAAGATTATTTGTTATTTTTTCCAAAGCCTCATTTTTATAAGTTATTATAGATATTAAGCTCATTATAAATACAGCTGTTCCACCTATCAGTGCAGTAGCATCTCCACCTTGCAGCTTAGCAGTATACATTACAAATATATCTATGATAAATAGGGCTAAAATTATTAATGCTAAAATTCTTTTTAAGTTCTTTGAAAGCTTTACTAAACTAGCCTTATGTTCTGTATTTTCTTCCTCTATAGTATACTCCATAGATATTTTTCCTGATTTAATATCCTTCCTAAGTAAATAAAATGCTGTTATAGTGGTTACTAAACCCATAGTAATTACCAAAGGAATACTTGCATTAACCACATTAGATACTGGTATGCCTGCTGCATCTGCTGTAAGCTTAGGTGCTGCCTGAATTATATAGTCACTTGACAAAGCTATACCATGCCCAAATAGATTCATAGATATTGCTACTCCTATGGCTGGAAGTCCTACCTTCTTTGCTATAGGTAAAAATAATACTCCTACCAAGGCTACTGCTGGTGATGGCCAGAAGAACCAAGAAAGTACCATCATAACTATACCAATAACCCAATAAGCAATCCAGTAATTTTTTATTATTCCTTTAAAAGGAGATACTATTTCTTCATTTATACCAGATTCTATTAAAACATTGCTCATAGCAGTGATAATGGCTATAATAAATATGGTCGGCATAAGCTCTTTAGTAGCATAGACAAAGCTATTAAAGACTCCTATGGTAGAATGGTATAAAGAACCTGTACCCACTAATCCAAGTAAGAATATACCAATTATACAAATTAAGGATATATCTCTTTTCTTAATCATAGCTACTATAATTACAAGTATAAAGATTAAATAGATATAGTGAAGTGGCGTTAATACTATATTCATTTTTTCCCTCTTACAAAATTACTTCACTAATAAATTATGCAATGCTTATATATAAAGTGATATTGTAATCTCATTAAACCTGTCTCCTTCGTTTGTTTTTATCCGATCGCTACCATTGCTAACACCTCCATCGCACTCTGTGAAAGCGACTATCACCAAATCATAGATTTGGGATATCTGCTTTTCTATCAAAATGGGTGATAAGCACTGCTACGCGCCTGGATAAGTTCTTCTAAGGTTCAGATGGAGAAAAGTATTCCTTATGAGCAAACTCCACCTGAACCTAAGAATCACTTGATATTAATAAATTTATCTATATTCTTGTCGCAAAACATGTGTTTCCAAATCAGCAATCCTTGTTGGAATAGGTATTCTGCTATCTTTAGATATTAATTTCATTGTTATTTCATAACAGCTATTTAAATCTATATTATTACCACAAGAAATAAATATAGGCTTTACATTTTTGCTAGTTCTTACAGCTCTTCCATAAACCTTATCCTTTACAACTATATCCGTATATGCCCTACTTCATTTTCCGGCATAATAAAATCTACCTTATCTATTTTTAAACAAGCCTACTCCCATAGTAGGCTTGTTTAAAAACATATGATAAATTTTATAGTTGTACAATTAACCCTAACCCCTTATAAATAATAGCTTTACACCAACAAAATTTATAATATATAAACATAAATGTTGCATCATGATCTGTCTTTGAAAAATTGTTTTTATCGCCTGCAATATAAATATGTTGATTATATTTTTTAATTTTGCAATTGGTATTCATCCAGTTGTTCTAATGTTTTTTAAAATATTTTTCGAAGTATGTTTTATATCAAGATTATTTCCTTGAAATTCATACAGTAATTAAAGTAGACTATTTAATAAGTTAAAAACTTTTTAGATTAATTTGAAACTTTTTGTGCTTCCCAAATATCTAATCTATGTAAAAACAAAAATGCTGCAGTACTGAAAGAAGGTAAAAAATGCACAATGTACAAAAACTTGTTCAAAAAAGTAAAAATGGAGACATTTCTTCATTTATGTCTCTTTTAAAAGAAAAAGAAGCTTTAATTTATAATATTTCTTTTTCCTATACTAAAAATTCCTATGATGCTGAAGATTGTATATCTGAAGCTTCCATAAAAGCTTTTGACAAGCTAAAACAATTAAAAAATGAAGAAAAATTTTATTGCTGGTTTATTTCCATACTTATAAATGTATGCAGAAAGAACCTAAAAGTCAAAATAACTGTTTCATCCGATGAGTCAATAAATCAAGTGAGAGATGAATTTTCCTATCAATCCATTGATGATAGGCTTATTATAGAAGAATTGCTTTCTAAACTTAGAAAAGATGAAAGAGATATAATTGCACTTAGATATCTTAAAGATTATTCAATAAAAGAAATTGCAACTATAATGAATATGCCTTTGAGCACAGTAAAAACAAAAATATATAGAACCTTAAGTTT
>CAZKOJ010000182.1:0-7489 GCA_964554365.1 uncultured Clostridium sp.
GAAACTAAGAAAAGATTTTTATTATAGATTAAGTGTAATAAAATTAAGAATACCACCTTTAAGAGAAAGAAAAGAAGACATACCAATGTTTGCTAATGAATTTCTTCAACAATATAATAATATCTTTAAAAAAAACATAGAAGAAATACATGAAGACCTTATGGAAAGATTTTTAAAATATAACTGGCCCGGAAATATACGAGAACTTAAAAATGTAATTGAATCAGCTGTAAACATGGCAGATGAAAGCTCTCCTTTGAATTGTAAGAATTTTGAGTCAAATATGTTTAGCAAATCAGTAAGTGAATTATATGAAAATGTTACTATAGATAGTTATGAAAAGTTTGATTTAGAAAAATATGTGGATAATGTTGAAAAAAATGTAATTAAAAAGGTACTGAAAAAAAATAATTATAATGTGAGTAAAGCTTCTAGAGAATTAAATGTTTCAAGGCAAAATTTACAGTATAAGTTGAAAAAACACAATATTAAACAGCAGGAAGAAGTTTAGACTATGTAGTAAATCATCTGTTATTTTCTAAACCGCACACTTAAACTTAATTAGTGTGCGGTTATTTAATATTTGTATTATACTAAAATGTTTAACTATTTAGCGATATATTGTATGAATAATGGGAAACTGTACTAGGCTTTCTTATTACTTGTTTATGTACTTCATCCCTAAGAATATCATAAATTAACTTATTACTTTCCACTCTATCTTTCCAATTGATTTGCAATTTATCTAAAAGTATTCCCTCTAAAGAACCTACATAATAGTATAAATCTTTGTCCATAAAGCCATCTCCGTCTTTCCATATATCCTGTGATTTATTGTTATATGTTTCATAAACTTGTGAAAGTTGTTTTAACATATTCTTATCCATATCATTTAGTGAATTATAATCTGTACTAACTAGATTATTAAAGCCAACCATCCCTACAATCACTACAAATATAAATATTAAAATTATTTTAAAAACTCTTTTTAACTTTTGTTTCATGTTAAATTTTCATCATACTATTCTATATTTAGTTTTTATAATATAATTTGAAATTATTCTTATTAAACTTTATTAAATCTATTAAATAAAGTTATTCTTACTTATCACACCTACAGTTATCTGACTTTAGTAAAAACCTCATTTACTTATGGTACGGTTCACCATGTCTTATTTTAAACTTTACCTGATCTTTTCACAATATTTAATTTATTTTTCGTTTTTTGAAAAATCACCTCTTTTAATAAGATTAATAGTAGGTTTTATAGCTGGTTGATTAATTGAAATAGCACGACCTTTTAATGTACTTTCTGGCTGACCTTCGCCTAATATTCTCCATACTGTATTGTGATCCGATACAACTTGAGAAAAATCACAATTTTTCCATCTTGTAATAATTTCTATAAAATTAGTTTTTTCAGCCCCATCTGGTAAAGTTTGAATTAGCTTATAAGTAGCATTTAATTCATCTTGAGACATAGATTTCAGTCCATCTTTTGCATTATCTTCTGCAACTACCAAACCATTGACCATTAAATGCATACTTGAGGCTACTTCATGTCGCGTATCTCCTTTTTTAAAAGCATCATGATCATTTTTGGTGCAGTCAGTTTGTACTTCATTATTATGGTCACTCTTAACTTGCATATTTGATGATGAATTAGTAACGGACCTAATCGTAATCATATATGAAACTATTCCAATTAATGATACTATTATCAATCCCAAACCAATATTTGTAATATTTTTTTTCATAATATATTCTCCTTGTAAAATTCATTTTTGTATAATTGTAACATTAAATTCGGTGGATTAGAAGTTGCTGAATTTCTGATTTTTTCATCGTCAATATTAGTGTAAATAGCAATAGCTCTTTATGTCAAGGGCTAGTTGTAGGGTTATAATCTCCATCTGTAAACCAATCAAAGTCATCAATTTTAAGAACAGGTAGAATAATAAATGTATTGTATAAAGTTTAATTGGGAAAAATAGATTTTATTTATGCTTGTAACAAAGTGGGATGTCCAATTTTATGATTGAATGCTTTTTATTATGGGTAAAAGATAGAAATTCTAATCATTAAAAGATAGAATATAAGTATTATTTAAATATATAAATAAAGATTAAGTAAAGATACACGGGGGTTGATGGGTAAAATGTCTAATAATGACATAATTACCATAAAATAATCACCGTAGCAATAATTTAATTATACTGTTATAATACTATATAAAGACAAATATTTTATAAATTATAATTTTAGGGGGTATTTTTTATGAACAAACCAATAATGTCAGAACATTTCAAGAAAAGGATGCCATCAGATGTCAGACTTGGGCAGATGAAATTTGCTGAACGTAAAGTTAAACCTGCATTAGTCAATGTAGCAATTGGAAACGTTTCACTTCCAACAAATCCTGCTATGCAGAAAAGGATGTTTTCATTGGATGCACCTGAAAGCCCATTTGCAAAGGGTGTTGTAAGATATTCAGGTACTGCAGGTACAACTGAAGCTCAAGATGCTTTTAAAAACATTCTTAAGTGTGAAGGTTTTAATACTGATAAATTACACGTTGCAGTAACTGATGGTGGATCAAGTGGTATGGAATTGTTATTACTTGGTGTTTGTGGTGATGCAGGCGTAGATGAAAAACCATTTATGATGATTGATCCAGCTTATACAAATTATATTTCTTTTGCAGAAAGAATCGGACGTAAAACTGTTACAGTAAAACGTCATTTAGGAGAAGATGGAAAGTTTAGTCTTCCAGAAATTGACAAATTAGAAGAAACTATTAAAGAGCACAATCCTGGAGCACTTCTTGTAATACCTTACGACAATCCTACAGGACAGCTTTACGATTATGCAACTCTTAAAGATCTTGCTAAACTATGCGTAAAATATAATATGTGGATGGTAAGCGATGAAGCTTATCGTGAACTTTATTATGGTGACACTGACATAGTAAGCATCTGGGGATTAAGTGATGCAGATGTACCTGGCATAGAAGGAAGAAGAGTAAGCTTAGAGACTGCATCAAAGGTATGGAGTGCTTGCGGTTTAAGAATCGGAGCTTTAATCACTGACAATGAAGAATTCTATACTCAAGCAGTAGCTGAATATACTGCTAACCTTTGCGCTAATGTAATAGGTCAGTATATCTTCGGAGCACTAGCACATGAAAGCAAAGAAGGTATTGATGGATGGTGCAGAGGTCTTCGTGAATATTATAAAGAGCTTCTGTTCAAATTCTATAAAGGCATAAAGGAATTGGAACCTAAGCTAATAGTTTCAAGCCCTGATGCATCAATATACTCAGTAATTGACGTTAGAAATATTGTAAAACCAGGATTTGATTCAATCGAATTTGTTTTGTACTGTGCACAAGAAGGCTCAGTAGAATGCAATGGAGTAGAAACAACTCTTTTGGTAGCACCTTTGAAAGGCTTCTATGACGTTAAAGCAGGCGAAACTAATCCAGGAAGCACTCAATTCCGTGTAGCATTTATAGAAACTCCAGAAAACATGGGAAAAGTTCCTGAATTATTTGTTAAGCTTTTAAGACAGTATGAAGCAACACGTTAAACATATATTAAAAATGGGGCTGTTTCAAAACTAAGTAATTATTGAACTGCTCCCTGTCAAGTAGACAGTTGAAAAACAAGAATTTTTATAGTAGGTACTAATTCATTTAGTACCTACTATTTTTTTACCATAGATGTCTTTTCGGTTAATATTTCCTCTAATCTTGCATTCTTTCGTTTCTTCTTTGTTTGAAGTACATTTGGTGACACTCTTCTGTGAACTTTCAAAAATTGGAAATGTAATTTTCAATTTTTATTTAGTATTTAAAAAACTTATTACTAATAGTATAAATATTTTATAATTGAGAGATAATTACATTATATCAAGTGAAACTTGATTCAGATGGAGTATTAGTCATCGGATAAAATCTATACTTTCAAATTTAATAATTTAGAAAGGAGCATAATATGGAAGATAAGAAGAATGAAGCAAATAAACAGATAAAAAACCTAAAACATGAACAGCTAGATGGATTTAGAGTTGATGATCAAGGAAAAAATCTAACTACAAATCAAGGTGTTACTTTAACAGAGGATGAGTTTTCTTTAAAGGCAGGGGATAGAGGACCAACTCTAATGGAAGATTTTCATTTCAGAGAAAAAATTACTCATTTTGACCATGAGAGGATTCCAGAAAGAATTGTCCATGCGCGTGGAACTGGAGCCCATGGAGAATTTCAACTATATGAATCAATGAAAGAATATACTAAGGCTGGTTTTTTACAAGATCCTTCTGTAAAAACTCCTTTATTTATAAGATTTTCTACTGTGGCTGGATTTAGAGGTTCTGCAGATACAGTTAGAGATGTAAGAGGGTTTGCATTAAAATTTTATACTCAAGAAGGAAACTATGACTTAGTTGGAAATAACATGCCCGTATTCTTTATTCAAGATGCAATTAAATTTCCGGATTTTGTTCATGCAGTAAAGCCTGAACCACATACAGAGGTTCCTCAAGCATCTAGTGCTCATGATACTTTTTGGGACTTTATCGCAAATAATCAAGAGTCTGCTCATATGGTTATGTGGGTTATGTCTGATAGAGGAATTCCTAGAAGTTATCGTATGATGGAAGGATTTGGCGTTCATACCTTCAGATTTATAAATGAAAGCGGTAAATCTACTTTTGTAAAATTCCATTTTAAACCATTGCTAGGAGTTAATTCTTTAGTTTGGGATGAAACTCAAAAAATAGCTGGAAAAGACCCAGATTTTAATAGAAAAGACCTACAAGAATCTATAGATAATGGCAATTATCCAGAGTTTGAAGTAGGAGTACAATTATTGCCGCAGGATAAAGAATTCAGCTTAGATTTTGACATATTGGATCCTACAAAAATTTGGCCTGAAGAAGATATACCTGTGAAGATTATAGGAAAGATTACTTTAAATAAAAATGTAGACAACTTTTTTGCGGAAGTTGAGCAAGCAGCCTTTCATCCAGGTCATTTAGTTCCAGGAATCGACTTTACAAATGACCCGTTACTGCAAGGTAGGTTATTCTCTTATACAGACACTCAACTTATTAGATTAGGTGGACCTAATTTTCATGAAATTCCTATAAATAAATCTGTAGTTCAGCCTCATAATAATCAAAGAGATGGATATTCAAGGAAGGAAATAAATACTAGTAATGTGAGCTACCATAATAATTCATTAGCTAACAATACGCCTAAAACAGTAAGTGAAAAAGAGGGCGGTTATGCTAGCTACCAAGAAAAAGTAGAGGGAAATAAAGTTCGTTCAAGAAGTAAAAGTTTTGAAGATCATTTTTCTCAAGCAGCAATGTTTTACAATAGTATGAGTAGTGTAGAGAAAAAGCATATTATTGACGCATTCAAATTTGAACTTTCTAAGGTAAAAAGTAAAGAGGTTAGGCAGCAAGTAGTTGATATGTTTGGTAATGTAAATATTGACATGATGACTCAAGTCGCAGAGTATATTGGGGCTAATAGTCCAAAAGGAGAAGCTTCAAAATATGCTAAAATATCCCCAGCATTGAGTCAAGAAAATAGTATAAAAAAACCAGATACATTGAAAGTTGGAGTTATATTATCACAAGGATACAACTCAGATGAATTTAATACTATGATGAAAGCTCTAACCGCTGCCAAAACTATGCCAGAAATAATAGGTCCTAACCTAAGGCCAATTAAAGGCTCTGATGGTACGGAACAGCTGCCTAAGCATACTTTATTATCTGCATATCCTGTATTATTTGATGCTATATATGTTCTTGGTGGAAGCAGTTTTGAGGATGAATTTAAAATGCGTACAAAGATATTTATCGAAGAAACCTATATGCATTTTAAACCAATTGCAGTTTCACAGCCAATGGCTATGTTATTAAAACCAGAGATGAAAAATCAGCCAGGTGTCACAGTAGTAGATGAAAAAGATCAGCATGCAGATAAATTCATAGCTGATATTTCAGCTCATAGACATTGGGATAGAAAAATTAATAATGACTAGGTAATTGTGAACTTTTAAAGATTGGAAATGTAATTTTCAATCTTTCTTTTAATTGTAAAAAATTAAAAGAACAATTTTCAAGTGTACAAGCAGATTTAAAAGTTTCTATTTTAAATAGATTTTTCAATTTAGTAAGTTAGCTATTATCTACAACATAAAGAGTATCAGTATGGTAATTGAAGATATGATAGTTTATTTTACTGACTATATTTGAAATATGAATAAATATTCTAAATTTTTAATTAATTAACATAAATGCAAAATAACTTGTCAAAAGTTAAAAATTTTGCAATTAACGAATAGATTGTACATATTATAGCTTTCTTAGATCTTATTGTTGTAATAGTAAAGTTAGCAGCAAGTTTTTTTGCGTAATTTTATGCATAATAATGCTGCGACCCTGGATAAATAAGGGGCTTCATACATGGCACATTATTTGCTATATAGAATTGAAGCAAGATTTTAATTCAGATGGGGATTTACCCCAACTGAATTTTAGAGCTGCAAATGCATGATTTACTTGAAGTTGAACTCCCACTCAAATAAGTGGGAGACTTACGCCAAGTTAGTCAGGTGAAAGAAAATTAATACAGAATTTTTATCTAAGGAGACTAAATTGAACAGAATAGAGATTACAGAAATACTGAAATAGAGTAGGGGTGAAGATTATGAAAAGAGAAGATGATTATGAAAAAAGGAGAGAGCACTTAAAAGATTTAACAGATGAAGAAATTTATGAAAGATTTTGGAGTCTTACAGAGGAGATTGTTAAACCTTTAGTAGAGTTATCCTATACACATACGTCACCAGCTATTGAACGTTCTGTACTTTTAAGAATGGGGTTTTCAAGCTTAGAAGCACAGCCAATAGTTGATTATGGAACAAAATGGAATTTGCTCGGCAAAGGAATAGGAAATGTAGTTTTAACTTATGCAAAATTGAAGAATGTAGATTATATAGAAGCAGGTAAAGAGCTAGCTGAAGGTAAAGGTTGGAATCTATTGGTTGATGAAATGAAAGGTGGTGGAAAATAATGATTGAAAAACTAAATGAAAATGAAAAGCTTAGTGTAGAAGAAATATTAAAAGATTTAGATAAATATGAACCAAAGTGGAGAGGCTGGCACTGGAGGGAACCTTATGAAGAAGGAAAAGTTGGAGAATTTACCTATCATGAAATATCTAAGTCTTTAAAAAAAAGTCAGCCTCTTCCAGCGGCAAGAAGTTTTAATGGAATAGATCCTCAACCAAAAGCTGTTATTGCTACAGAAATAGCTTCAGGCAGATTTGAAGATGATTTAAGAAGAATGAGAATGGCTGCATGGCATGGAGCTGATCATTTAATGGTTATAAGAACAGCAGGACAAAGTCATTATGATGGGCTAATAGAAGGATCACCAGAGGGAATAGGTGGAGTTCCTATTACAAGAA
>CAZKOJ010000183.1:0-7474 GCA_964554365.1 uncultured Clostridium sp.
GCATTAGGCCTTCTTAATAAACGGACGGTTTTTTGAATAATATATTCAAGCGTAGTCCACTCTAAATTTGCCACGTAATATGCTTAAAATGGGAAAGCTAAGTTAGTATATATAGCTTAGATAATTACTAGATGCAAAGCCTTCAATTCCATTTATGCGTATCTTTATCCATTTTCCATCATCAGAATAACTGATTACTTCAGCATATTGGTTCAAGGACAAATATCCAAGTATGGTAGATGAAGTTGATGGATTACTTCTTATATTTAGACTATAAGCTTTACTTAAAGTAACATATTTCCCAGTTGGAATGGATGAAAGTGTATTACCCCATATCCAACCTATTTGTCCATTGTAGCTTATTTTATAAAAACCAGAGGAGTAGTCAATTAAATATATAATGTTAGATTTTGCTATAGTACCAATAATATTAGAGCTTGTGGATGGATTAGCTCTAACATTTGCTGCAGTAGTTACATTTGTTACTTGAGCAAATGTACCAACATCAACTGGATGAGGAAGAGGAGCAGGACTGTCTTCAATTAAATTTATATATCGTCCAGGTATATAACCTTTATTTATTTCATCCATACTCATGAAATATTTTTTAGTACCTTGTATTCCGCCATAGGTTTCATCAGGAGTTGATTCATAAGTAAAAGCTCCATATACACCATTTAAAGTGCCCCACTTGTCAAAAACAACTACATGATCATAAGGCTTGTTAAGTATATCCATATGCTTAATATCATTTAAACTAATTTTAGCAAAATAGCTATCAAATAGAGATGATGTGGACAACTTAGAATCTTTTATATTAAATACAGCTTGTATAAAACCAGAACAGTCTATACCAGCAGTGCTGGGAATGTATCCATAGCCAGCTTCTGTGTTAACATTACCAGTATAGGCGCCTTTATTAACAGCATCTAAAAAGTTTACCCAAGGTGAGTTGTAAGAGTTTGAATCTAAAGAATCTTGTCCACCCCAATTATAAGGAATACCAATAGCGTTAGTTGTTGTTACATCTTTAAATTGAGTTGGCTGAGAAACACTTGAAATATAATTTTCGTTTAATTTTCCATTTTTTTCACTGGAGTATGTCCAATTTAAATTAATCATGTTCAAAGCACGCTGCTCCGCTTCAATTCTACTTATGGGACTTTGTGAACTAGCACTGGCTTGTCCAATAGGAGTAATTACAGAAAAAAGTAAAGACAGAGCTATAAACAATTTAGATTTTAAATTTTTCATTTAGTATTCTCCTTTTATTATTATATTTTAAAGAGAGTTATAAGTATAATTATATTTGGAGAATAGAATAATAGGCAATGCACAAATTGTGGGAAAGTATATTGAGCAAAATCTTATATTATTGTAGCATCAGCTGAAAATTAGCTATAAAATGTTTACAGGAGGTAAATTAGACAAATAAGGACAAACATGGCTAGGTTAAACCAAATAAATTGTAATGAAAAATATATAGGTATATACATTTAGAAATAATGCTATTTAATGTACGTGCTTAAAGAGAGGTGGCATAAGAATTAAAATGGAAATTATTAAATCTTTATTTTACTTTGTATTGGCAGGAGTGTTTGAAATAGGAGGGGGTTATCTTGTATGGCTGTGGCTTAGAGAGGGTAAAAGTATATGGTATGCGTTAGCTGGAGCTTTAGCGTTAGTTATATATGGAATTATTCCAACATTACAGCCACCTAGTGCTAATTTTGGAAGAGTGTATGCGGCTTATGGAGGCGTATTTATAGTTTTATCTATATTATGGGGATGGAAAATTGATAATGTATTGCCAGATAAGTTTGATTTGATTGGAGGATCTATAGCTCTTATTGGAGTATTGATAATAATGTATTATCCTAGGGGATAATCAAGCTAAATTCGGATATAGAGCAAATATCTGCAGAGATACAAGAAGTTTCGGCAACAGTACAGGAAATTATGAGTGGATTTAAGGTGGAATAATTTAAGAAACGGCTAACAATTTTTTTAAAAATTGCTAGCCGTTTCTTGTTAGTTTATTTTATATAATTAGTATAATCCGGTTTAAACCATTTAATAGATATGCTAGCTTTTCCAGTTTCATCTTTAGGATTTATCTGAAGTTCATCTTGGTTTATTATATTTTTATTTAATAACAATAATGTATTGTCTGGATTTTCGCAATAGAAGGTAAGACCTCTTATATTATCTATTGTAGGAATTTGCTTACCGAATATAGGATCATTTACTGCGGTTATATTAATACAAGTCTTATCATCTGTCACTACTTTATTATACATTACATATTTATGCATATTAGCATAGTTTAAAAGTCTGGAAGTCTTAGATACAAGTATTTTATTATTAACTTCATATTGTTTTAATAACTTTAGAGATTTTATATTTTCCTCTGTAAACAAGTCCTCGGTATTAATTCCTAAATGTTGACCTACTATGCTATAGTAGTTATTTTTAACTAAGTTGTTTAAATTATCTTCAGTAAGTTGACGATGTAGGTGTTTAGGTGTCCAGGTCCAATCAATCTTATTATTTACTAAATTATTTGTATATCTATAAAAACCCCAAACTTTTTTTCCATCTCTTAAGGAAATTTCATATAGTGGGTAGTCATGCCCAAAATTATAATCACCTAGAGAATTCCATATATATTTCACACCATTTTCTAAAGTTAAATCTGTATGATAATAATTGGATTTAGGGTTGTCCCCTTGCTGATAGCTCATAAAATTTGAAGTATCATGAGCACCAAAATTTTGCTTGTTAGATTTATTGCCATGATTTATCCATACGGTAGGTTTGAAATTTATAGACTTTAATGTGTCCCATGCATTTTGTGCTAAGTCTCTATTAAAAGAAGTACCTTTCTCATTTTTAGTTGAAAAATCGCCAAAAGTATGAATAGTGTCTATCCATCCAGCATTAATAAAACCTACCATTTCATCAGCATTATGTTTTGTAGTTCCATCTATGCCTTTAAAAAATGTCATTATAGTATCTACTCCATTACCAGCTGCATCTACTTTGTAATTTACATTATCAGCCATATACATCCACATAGAGTCACCGATATCTAGTCCTAAACCATCACCATAAGGAGTTTGCTCTTTAGTATTTAAAAATTTATGATAGTTTTTAAATTCATCTATAGTTGCATCGTCAATATCAGAGCATATAGCAAGCATAGCATTATAGGGGTAAGGAAATTTTCTTAAATCCTTATTTTGGGAATCGGTGGTTTCATTGGCAGAATTTAAAATAGCATCAGGGATTCCATCTGCAGTCTTATTTTTTTCATGTTTTGCCTTCTGTTGAGTAGTAGTAGCAGTAACTTTTGAAGTGCTATTTATTTTCTTTATAGCAATAGGTTTTAAAAAGTAAACAGAACTAGCTAAAATCAATAGAATAAATGAAATTAAGCTTAAGAATTTAATTTTTCTAGTTTTACTAATTTTTTTATTCTTTTTAGTTCTTTGTAATCTTCTCATAAACATACATCCTTATTGAAATATTTTAGCCTAGGGCTAAATGTCATTTATATAAAATGGCATAACCAAAAATATTATATAGGAAAATTTAAAGTTTTACCAGTATTTGTTGCCAAATAAAAATATTAACTATCATAATTTTGCTATTAAATTTAAAGATTTATATTAATAATAAAGGCGATATTATAACTAATGCTCATGTAGTAGATGGAAATTCTAAAGTAGCTGTAAAATTAAATTTTACAGCTTACTTAGTTATTACTTTTTTATTCCTTTCCAGAAAAATCTCCATAGTTTTTCTAGTTCATCTTCATGGAAATTATATATGTCATCCTTTATATAATTTAAAATACATGTAGTACAAAACCAATAGTAAAAATTTGCAGCATCTTCTGGGGGGTATTCTATTAAATCTTCAGATGAACATAATTTAAATAGTTTGTATACAAAGTTATTTAATGGGTTATAAAGTCCTAAATTTCCGAAGTCTGCAAAAGCTTTGTTTTTTATAGATTTATAAGGTATAAACAGAAAATGGATTACAAATCTAGCTTTATATTCATTGCTGAAAAAGTATTTTAAATTATGTTTAAATATTAAAAAGAGAGTGTGTTTTGCATGCTTTGTATCGCTTATATCTATTTCATTTACCATATATTTAAAATAGCCTTCTATTTCTTCTTTTAATAGAGTAACCAATAACTCTTCTTTTTTAGGATAATAAAAGTATACGTTTGACTTTTGTATTCCTGCAGCTTTCGCTATATCGGATATAGAGGTACCGTTATATCCATAATCTGCAAATAATTTGTAAGCGCATTCCTTTAATAATGATCTCTTATCCATATACATCCCTCACTTTTCTCAAATGATTATATAATTTGTATCTTCAAAGACAAATTTAATTATACTTAAAAATGTATGCCATTGTCTAATATATTATATACATGTGAGGGGTTTACTATTTGGGTAGAGTGCAAGATTTATTTTGACTTAAATTCATTTTTCATATAATAAAAGCACCTAAAATTAGGTGCTTTTACATTAAGTGATATTATTTAATTATAAAATCAAGATACTTTAAATTGACTAACTAATTCTACTAAATTTTCACAGCTATCTTCATTGTTTTTAACTTGAACTAAAACAGAATCATTTTTACTAGTTACTTCGGTAGCAGCTTCAGCTATTTCAGTAGAAGATTTAGCTACTTGGCCTACTGATACAGAAACATCCTCAAGACTTGTAGTTACCTGATCCATTGCATTGAGAATACCGGTGCATATGCCTTCAAAGTTAACCATCATATCTTTAATTAAGTCACCATCAGATTTATATTGATTACTTACATTAATAGTTTTCTCATAGTCACTTAAAACATCTTTTTCTAACACAAGCATTAAATTTTCAGATGATTTGGACAAATCAGTTACAGCGGTTAAAACTTTATTAACATTATTTTGAATTGCACTTACGGCTGTAGAAGATTGTTCAGCAAGATTTCTAACTTCGTCTGCAACTATAGCAAAGCCTTTACCATGTTCTCCAGCACGAGCAGCTTCTATAGCTGCATTTAAAGCAAGTAAGTTTGTTTGTTCAGATATGGCTAAAATGCTATTAGCCATATCTGATATATTATTTACTACACTAACATCAGAGATAGCTTTTTGTAATTGTTTTTTACATTCTACATATATTGTTTCAACATTTTCTTTTGAAGCTAAAGTATCTTTATTTATATTCTGTGCTTTAACTTGAATTTCATTAGCCATATATAAGCCTTTTTTTGCTTTATCAACAACTGCATTAGTATCTTTTTTTACAGTAAGAGACATAGCAGTAACTTCTTCAACCGAAGCAGAAGACTCTTCCATACCAGCAGAAATCTCCTCAGTAGCAGCAGATATTTGTTGAATTTGAGCACTTACATCATCAAACATTTGTCTTGTGCTACTATTACTACATAATATGTCGGTACATTCAGTTTTAACAGTGGTCATAGTTGAGTTAAGAGTGTTTATGCTAGAATTAAGTTCAATCATAGTTTGGCCTATTTCGTCATTAGAAGTTATTTCAGCATTAAAATTAAGCTCACCTTTGGCAATTTTTTTAACGGCAGTAGATATTTCATTTACTTGTGCTATTATATTTTTAGTTATTAATATAGTAAGTGATATAGCTACAAATGCACTTATTAAACAAAGTATGTACATTGTTTTTGTTGCAGCATTAACAGAATCTTGTGCTTTAAGAGAAGTGATTTTCCCTGTATTAGTTTCATGTTCAACTATAGCTTGTATACTTGAAAGTAAGTCTTTTTGAGGTGTAGCTACTTTTAAATTTATGGATTCTAAATCTTTAGAGGTTATATTTTCTCTCATAGTAGATTTTATGGATTCGTTCAAAATTTTATTAAAAATAGTGTTTTTTTCATTAATATCATTCAATAAGGCTTTGCCTTTTTCAGATTTAACTAATTTTGAAAGCTCATCCATATTTTTATTGTATTCAAGTATATTTTTATCAACATCTTTTTTTTGTTCATCCATATAAGCTAAATCATTACTTATCATTAAATTTTTTAGTGACATAGCAGTATTATCAATATTACCTCTAAGATTGTTAGCTAATTCAATTCTTTTATTGGAGTCATTGACAATCATACTTAAATCATTACTTATATTATCCAATTTGTAAATTGACACACCACATATTATAAGTATTATTAAAAACATAGAGCTTAATGTCAATATAAGTTTTGTACCTATCTTTAAATTTTTTAAGTTCATAAATTAATCCTCCTAAATATTTTTGCAAATTTTCTACCTCGCTATTCAGATTTATCTTTATCAATAAGTTGTACGACCGTATAACAATTTTATAATAATATCATGTATTTATTTACAATTCAAGTAATTGATTGGACACTTTGTGGGGAAATGTATTAATATTTGTTGAATTAGTGAAAAAAACAAAATATGTAGATGAATTGAAATATAGATTTAGAAAGAAGTATAGTATATATTATAATAAATAAGAAAGTTCGGAATGGATATAGTATTTAAGTATTTAGTAAGGAGATGGAAAAATTATAATTAATATGTTAGATGTAGGAGGAATTTATTAATGGGTTATGATAAATTAATATTTGTAATAGCTAGTATAGTTGCAGTGGCAATTGTAGTTTGTATTATTAAGAAAGTGGCTAAGCTTATTGTTTTTATCCTATTGGCAGTGTTTGCTTTTTTTATAATTAGGGGAGTAACATCAGGGCAAAGTCCATCAACTATAGTCAATTCCACAAAAAATGATGTAACCTACACTAGAGAAATTTATAACTATACTAATAAAATAAAAAAGTCAGTTGAGAATACTCAAAATGCTATTGAAAATAAATCTTTGCCTAAACTAAAAGAGGAAAATCAAAAGTTACATACATATCTACAGGAAGTTACAAAATTACCATATGAAATTGAACTAAAGAGTTTTCATAATAAGTATTGTAGTTATTTGAATAATATTGTAATTTCATCTGATGCTGCATTAAAGGTAGAAAGTTTTACGGAGGTAGGTTCAAAAAAGCTAAAAGAAGTTAAAAGCAGTTTAAACAAACATTTAGATGAATTAATGAGTATTCAAGATAAAAAATAATCATGATAAAAGGATAAAGCGTAGAATTTTTATCTGAATTTTATCCTTTTTATTGAAAAATAAGTGTAAAATCACATTATATGATGATAAACTATGGCGGGCGTGTCTATATGACAAATATAGAGCAATTAAAAGTATATAGCAGTATAAAACATTTAATGCTATATAAACACAGATAGAGGCATGCTTTGCTACAGATAAAGGTGATAAACTAACGAAGTCGCTTGAACGAGTGGCAAACAAAAATTAAGTTGTTAATATGATAATGTCGCGGGGTGGAGCAGTTGGTAGCTCGTCGGGCTCATAACCCGAAGGTC
>CAZKOJ010000184.1:0-7366 GCA_964554365.1 uncultured Clostridium sp.
TAGGTAGTTTAAAATAAGAGAAGCATTAGGCCTTCTTAATAAACGGACGGTTTTTCGAATAATATATTTAAGCGTAGTCCACTCTAAATTTGCGGCTTAATACGCTTAATATTCCGTATCAGCAAAATAATAAGCAAGAGAATCGCAATAATTATTTTTTTGCTTTTCTATAGATTTCGAATGCGTTATCAAGTGCTTGAATTGCCTGTTCCGTAGGCATATTTTGTAATATAGCTGCACATTTATTACACAGCACACTTCCTTTTCCTTGAAAAACACCACTACTTCTTATATCACTACAAGGGTTGCGAAATATTGGCACATTGCATAAATCACATCTTTGATGTTCTTCATATTGGCCATGATTTGTTCTACTACTTTGATCTTTCATAAGTTCTCCTCCATCACATACAAGTTTATTATATTTTATGCAAATTGAAATTTAATAATCAATTAAAAATAAAATTAAGTTTCTACTTTATCATATCAAGCAATTGTATAATAAGCTGATTTTTTTTTTCATCCGTTAAATTTATAATTGACTTCTTAATAGCTTCTGGTTTTTTTCTATATTCACTAATAATATGCTGAAATTCATATGTTTTAATTTCATCTTTATTCTTTTCAGCCTTAGCATTGATAATAATTATATTCTTATCCCCACTGGGAGCTATTTTTAGAATTTCTTCTTTTACAGCTTCACTTGCTACATTTAAAGTATTTGTAAGCAACCACTTTTCTACAGTTTTGTCTGATTGAATTGATAACTTTTCTTTGCATTTTTCATCCACAAGCTCATTAAATAAATCGCCTGTATGGCTGTCTACCTTAACGAAAATCACATCAATGCCAGAACTCATTAATTCTTGCATTTTCTTATAATATTCCTTTGATGATTCTTCTCTTCGTTCCCAAAATCCTGTAGCGTGATGAGAAACCCCCTCATAATCATGGAATATAATTACTTTTTCATCACCTTTACTCAAAGCATATTCTACTGCTTTTACGGCACCTTGAAGCTCTCCTGCAATCTGTCTTATGTTTCTTTCTGAATTATCTTTTGCTGAAGCGCTATCAATATATTCAACTACATTATTCCTAACTGCCACTGCCCCATAGGAATACTTTTCAGTGCTACTATTATAGCTGCCATCAACATAAACATGCAAACAATCCTCTGGGTAGCTATCTACCCCTTTTTTTAACAACTTATTATTATCTTGTAAAAAACTTTGTGCCTCAGCTAAAACTTCAAAACTTTTATATTTTGCGCCCTTAACCCCTTTAACGTATTTCAAGCACTGAGCCCAAGTATTAACAATTACATTCTCTATCTTTTTATTATTTACCTTGTCATATCCTTCTTTTATAGCATATACTTTCTTTCCCATATATTATAGACCTCACTATTTTAAAATTTAGTTTGCCATTTATGTTACAATATATTCGCAAAGGTTCAATTACTTATTTGTGTTTTCTTTTGCAACAGCTATTTCCTTAATAGACTGCATTTCTAATTTTTCTTCCTTAAGCTTCCCATTTGATTTTTTTATTTTTTCTTCACCTTTTGTGAAAATTTTCTTTATAGCCAAAAGTAATTTACCCACATTTTGGCTTCCTACTATTTTAGAAATATAATTAACAGCTTCCTTTGTTATTAATATAATATTCTCTTCACCCATCCAATTTTCCAGTATGATTTCTTCAGGTACTTCATTAATTATGGCATTAAGTCCGAAAAATGCTATAGCTACATCATCTATAGTACCAATAAAAGGTATAAAATCTGGAATTATATCTATAGGACTTACTAAATACGCGGCTACCCCTGCTACCATTATCTTTACTTTTATTGTAACCCTTTTGTCTTTAAATAATCTCCATAAGAGAGCTGCAATATCAGGTAAAAGCATTGCATATTGTAGAACTTTTTCATATTTATCCGGACACTTTTCTATTATCTTTTCTCTAACTTTAGAATACCCACTATTATGCTTATCATAAGTTTTCTTAATTTTACTGCTTTTAATTATTTTAATTCTCTCTTTATTTTCTGCATAAATTGCATTTTCCACCTGTACTTCTAAAGCCCCTTGCATCATAGTAATTTTATTTAATCTAACATAGAAATAAGGTATAAGCTTGGACAATAAGTCTAAATTTAATATTACAGTATCTTTGTCCACCTTTATTCCGTATTCACTATAATCCTTTAGCAGCTTTTTTAACACTAATTTTTTTATACTACTTAATATACCAACTTTTAAAACATTCACCTTGAATATCTTTATATTTAAAATATTATCACATATATTGCCTATCCCAATTTCAGCTGAAAAAGGTATGTTTATTTTTTTCTTATAATTTCCTTTAACTATTATAGTTTCTTTTATATATATGCTATTTATTGTAAGCCCCTCTATGTTTAAATAATCTTTAATTATGCTAAGTATATCTTTTTCACTTAGAACTGCTTTAACACCCGAGATTTTCATATGTTTCCCTCCTTATACTTACCCCTGTAGTAATAGCTTCATGTCCTAAATAAAGTATACAATAAATAAAGATTTCTGCAATGAATATTTTCCATATAGCTAGGTACTTGCCTCTATTGCTTAACCAAATGCCCCATAAATTACTTAGCAAATTTACAAATATAGAAATGAAAATAAACTTATGCTAATTCAATAGTGAATGTGACCTATTTAAATATTTTAATTGAATTTATATGAAATCAAAATAAATAGTATTTTTAACATTAAAGAAAGAGGTGTTTATAATGTTAAATAATAATTATGAATTAATAGCTTGTGGGCTAATGCACAATTATTTAGTAACTAGAGAGGGAGCAGAGTAAGATACAATCTTTACTTTAGAGATAATAAAAGATTTGAGTGACTATAAGATAAAAAATCTGGATAGTAAATATCCTAGATAAAGAAATACATGAAAAGGCTCTAAGAAAGCTAAATAAGCCTGAACTTAAACCCAGGTGAACTTGTTGCGTAATTTGAACTGTACTAGCCATATTAACATTAAATTTAAAGCCTGCATCCTAAAAAAGATACAGTCTCAGTTACCTACGTTTGTATTTTGAAACATACTTTCAATAACTAATCTCTAACCATGCGTACTCTATTTTTCTTCATACCTGATATAAAAAAACGTATATACTCTTTATAAAAACTTTCAACGTGAGTTCTTAAAGTATTATAACTAAATAATTTTAACAAGAAGGCTTCTAAGTTCTTATTTACTGCACTTTTAGCAAGGATTTTCACTGAAAATCCCAAAAGTACAGGTAAAAACTGAAAACCATAAACTAATGATAAAAAGAAATTTTTAATTCTCCTAGAGAACCTTTTCTTGCTCTTTAAAAACATATAAAATGATATTAAAATATTTAGTAATATTACAAAAACAGGAATTATTGGAGCAATTAATAATATAGCAGGAGATTTTTCTTGTACTACTCTAATTATTAGTCCCAAGGCAATCCCAATATACAAAATAATAATTAAATATAACCACATACTTGCTGTCATACTATAACTCCTTTCTTAACACTGTATATATATATATTTATTTTAGCATAAAAATTCCTAATTTTAAATTTATTAACTTGTGAATTCTTTCTTGTCACTTTCTTCTAAATCATATTCAAGTTTTCTTTTACACGCTACCCAATCCAAAGCTGATATTAAAACGCTTATTCCTAATAATGACCAAACAAATTTAACATTAATATTACAACCTTGTAGAACTACATATTTATTGCTTATTTGAAGACCTACGTAATTATCTTTATATAAAATTTCCAAAATACCATTAAATCCAATAAAAGAAATTAATAATTCTATAAAAGAAACAGTTGCTCCAGCTTTTCTAATTAATTCTCTCCAATGTACCCTAGGTTTAAACCTTAGATAATCAACATATAGCGGTAAACTAAATAAGAACATGGATGTAAAAAAGGATTTGCCATATTGAATTGTATTACCAGCACAAATACAAGATATTAATGTTGTTATTACTCTAAATCCTAAGCTTGCTACTTTAGTAGGAACATCATCTGGATCATTTAAATATTTACACATCTTGCCATCACTACACGTTTTAATATTATTTTTTCTATTTACTTTTTTTCTATTTGCTTTATTTTTATTTACTTTTCCTTTATCCATTATATCCACTTCCTAGCAAGTTATTATTAATCCAATAAAATACTTATTATACTTATTCTACTTATTTTGTAAAACTCCTCCAAAATAAGAAATTTCCTAGGCATTACCTTAGTGAATAAATTTTATCCTATGAAAATAAAAAAATGTTAAATGCAGCTATTAAATAATATAAAATGATTTCAACTAATTCATCAGAAAACATAAAATTGCCTCTAGATAAAACTCAAACTGTAAAAAGAGCTTTAACTAGTAGTAAAACCACGGATTTATTAACTAAAATAAAGAACAGAAAATATTATCTTATGTCTTTAATTGCTTCAAAATGTGGTCTAAGACTTGGTGAGATTCTTGGATTAACATGGAATGATATTGATGATAAAAACTGTTTAATTATTGTAAACAAACAAGTGAAAAAAATAAATAATAGTTCTTGTGGCATTGGTACTGTTAAAAGTAAAAATTCAAATAAAATTGTACCTTCCCCCTCAGTACTATTATCTGAGTTGATAAAATACAAAAGAGATTTACCAACTAATATATTTAATCAACTTGTGATCTCTTCTATAAGCAATGAGTTAAGTAATACATATGAAAAATGCAGAAACCACATTTTCGCCCTTACCATCCGCTTTTTCAAAGCATTTAGTTATGTTCCATAAATTACTTTAACAAATTTACAAATATAAAAATGGAAATAAACTTATGCTAATTCAATAGTAAATGTGACCCATTTAAGTATTTTAATTGAATTTATATGAAATCAAAATAAATAGTATTTTTGACGTTTTTTGACGTCAAAGGAAGAGGTGTTTATAATGTTAAATAATAATTATGTATTAATAGATTGTGGACTAATACACAAGTACCTAGTAAAAAAAGAAGACATAAACAAAATAGAGGAAGATACAATATTTATTGTAGAGATAGTAAAAGATTTTAGTGACTATAAGATAGAAAATATAGATAGTAAATTAGTTCTTAGTAATGGATCTGAAAGACTTGTTTTTAAAAAAGTTTCTGGTAATATCTCTGAAAATAACAAATTTATATATTTCCTTGATAAATATGAAGACAGCTCTTCTGAAATTCATGATCACAAACTTTAATAGGAGAAAAGGATCTTAGAATATTCCCTCAGTATTTTATCGATGGGGAATTTATTAAAGATAAAAATTATCATGCTAAATTTTATTATAACGAGTTTGGGTGCTGAGTCATAAATGAATTTGATGAAGAGGTTTTTGTGCATAATGCTTTTATTTATAAAGCTAAATAGTGAGGTTACTCCAAGAATTTCCACTTCATATTTACTGTTGTGAACTGCATAATTATATGTACTAGTTACACAGCATTAAATCTAATTATTTTTTATTGGAGGCGCTTTTAAATTGGAAGATAACAAATGTAAAATTTGTGGAGATGTTGTATATTTTAAAGATTTTTGTTATGAACATGATAAACTAATAAAAAGATTAAAAATTTATGATAAAGATTTTGAACGGTATTTAAATATCGACTCTGCATCAGAAATTCTAATTCCTCTTAATACTAACCTTTCTGTTGAAATATCCATTTCATTGAAATTCATTATTTTTACCCCCGAATGTTTAGTTTATTTTACTATATTAGCATCTATATAAGCTTGTTTAACATCATCATAGAAAGCACTTAATGTAGTCTTTCTAGTTGTGAAATCATTATATAATTTATCACTTACGCTAGTTGGATCTAATACATATTGTACAGTTGATGTTTTAAGGTTTCCATAATCATATTCATATACCTTTCCATCAGACCCAGTAATATCAATCGCTGTAAATTTAGCCGAAACAGGTGTACTTATTCCTATTGATATTAATTCTATTATCATTCCCATTGACAATATAGTTAAATTTTTTTATTTTTATTCATTGTTTACATCCCCAATCACCAATTTATAATATTTAACATATTACTTACATTTTAATCCATATAACTATATAGTTCAACTTTGCATAAGTTTTCTTATACTTTCCTATTTTATAAAATAAAAGAGCTTGGGCAAATCCAAACTCTTTTAGTGTTTTTATCTTGGTTGACGAGTTATTATAACTGTTTTATTATCATCACTTATCAAAACAAGCAAATTTTCATTGATTTTTTTTAAGTCACTTATAACAGTATCTTGATATTGTCCTACAAAATAAAAATTACTTCCTATTTTTCTTGCCATATCTTTATCTTGAGTTAAATTGCTTTTTAGAACAATTTGTTGTAAATAATCTTGAGTATAATCCGAATTTTTATCATGAGGATACTTCTTCATATTTTCAACTAAATTTTCCATATCTTTAATAGTTAAAATTCCATATATAGAATAATTTTTAGCTGGTGATTTTACACTTGCTAAACAAAATTCGTCATTTCCATTACTTAATATTATAGTTTTAGAATTACCATATTGAACATCAAAAATATTAGCAAACCAATCTTCTGGATATACTTCGTCTACATCTTTAGTTACAGTTTTTAAAGCTAAATCCAATAAGGTGAAAGAAATATTATTTGCCACACCTTTACTTACTCCATTTTGAGTTAAAACATTTCTAATTCCATCAGAAGTAGGTGTTATATTTTTTCTCGCACAATTTCTTATATAGTCTTTTACTTGAGAAGATACACCAACAGGCAACTCACAATAAACTGAAAATTTTTGATTAATAGGTATTATAGACCTAACATTAACTTGAGATTTTAAATTATTTTTTACAATTTTAGAATTTTGTACAGACTGATTAGATGTAACTGATGCTGCTCTAACATTCCCTCCAAATACAAAAGTACTTGTACCAATAATTGAAAGTGCCATTAAACTGGATATTATTTTTTTTGATTTCATAATATTAATCCCCTTTTCTAAATGTTTTATTTATAATAGTCTATACTATAATCTTCTATACAAAATGTAATTTTCCTTCCATTTTTACAAAATATATGAAATAATTCTTTTTATTTGCTTTTTAATGAAATATACAAATTGAAATTTTGCCATCAATATTATTTTTTCTTTCTCCTTTTAACTTTTGTGCGAATAAAAATAGGCAAAATAAAAAGACTACCTCTAGTCCCTACTTTGCCTTTATTTGTGATTCTGATAGGTAAGGTTTTGAAATTATCTCCGCCTTTTCCCCCAGTTAACACCG
>CAZKOJ010000185.1:0-3397 GCA_964554365.1 uncultured Clostridium sp.
TGTTTGGAACTGATGGAGTAAGAGGAATTGCTAACAAAGAGTTAACAGCAGAATTAGCATATAGATTAGGAAGAGCAGGAGCATTTGTGTTAACAGAAGGAACACATAAACCTAAAATACTTGTAGGAATGGATACTAGAATATCAGGAGACATGCTTGAGAATGCATTAGTGTCAGGAATACTTTCTGTAGGTGCAGAAGCTATATGCGTAGGTGTTATTCCGACTCCAGCAGTAGCATATTTAACAAGAAAGTATGGAGCTGATGCGGGAGTTGTTATATCTGCATCCCATAATCCAGTAGAGTATAATGGAATAAAATTTTTTAATAGTCAAGGATATAAATTGTCTGATGAATTAGAAGATACAATTCAAAGGGTTATAGAATCTAATTTTCAGGGAGTTCCATTACCAACAGGAGAAAATATAGGAAGAAAAATAGAAGAATCAGGAGAAGCTATTGGCGATTACATAGACTTTGTAAAATCAACTATAGACATAGATTTAAAGGGTATTAAAGTAGCTTTAGATTGTGCAAATGGAGCATCATACATAACTTCAGTAAGAGCATTTAAAGAGCTTGGAGCACAGGTATATGTTATAAATAATGAGCCAGATGGAATAAACATAAACAAGAACTGTGGATCAACTCATCCAGAAGAACTAATGGATTATGTGGTAAAAAATGGATGCGATTTAGGGTTGGCTTTTGATGGAGATGCAGATAGATGTCTTGCTGTAGATGAAAAGGGTAATTTGATAAATGGTGATTTCATATTAGGAATTTGTAGTAAATATCTAAAAGAAGAAGGAAAATTAGATAAAGATACAGTTGTGGTAACTGTTATGAGCAATCTAGGCTTAGATATTGCATTGAAGAAAGAAAATATAAATGCAATAAAGACAAAAGTTGGAGATAGATATGTTTTAGAAGAGATGGTTAAAGAAGGGTATAAGCTAGGTGGCGAACAATCAGGACATATAATAATGCTTGATTATAACACAACAGGAGATGGGTTGCTTACGGGTATACAAATTTCTGCTATAGTTAAAAAGAATAAAAAAACTTTATCAGAATTAGCATCAATGATGAAGGAATTACCACAAATTTTAGTAAATGCTACAATTCCAAACAATAAGAAGAACATATATTTAGAAGATGAAGAAATAGTTTCAGAAATAAAGAAAATGGAAGAAAAGCTAGATGGAAAAGGAAGAGTTTTAATAAGACCTTCTGGAACGGAGCCACTAGTTAGAGTGATGCTTGAAGGTGAAGTGCAAAGTGAATTAGACGAAATGGCACATAGCTTAGCACAGCTTATTGAAAAAAAAGCAAATAATTAATGTAATCATAGTATTGAAAAAGACATGGGATTATCTCATGTCTTTTTGTATGCTTAAATTAAAGCATATATGAAAAAATTTTTAAGATTTATATTTAAGTGATAGAAATCTATAAAATAATAAAGATAAAAAAGCTCATTTATGCCTTAGAGTATGAATGGTTTTTTTCATTTGTTATTGTTGAGAAAACACATAAACATTATAATTTTATTGTCAGAAAATCCGAAGTGTCTTCGTATTAGTTTATGAGAAGCTTCTTAAGGAGGAAAAAATGTGAATATAAATGAGAATAACTTTATAGAGCAAATAAAAAGAAAAAATGTAAAAGCATTAGAATTTGTAGTAGAGAACTATAGCAATCTGGTTTTTAAAGTTGTACGTACTGTGCTAAATTCAAGTTTTCATGCCCAACATACAGAGGAATGTGTAAATGATGTATTTTGGGCTGCGTGGAACAATATTGAAAGCTTTGACTGTGAAAAAGGAAACTTTAAATATTGGATTACTGCCATAGCAAAGTATAAAGCTATAGATTATAAAAGAAAACTTTTTAAGCAAAGTACAGATGAATGTATAGATGACTATAGTCTACAAGATGAGCTAAATGTAGAAAATACATTAATATCAAAGGAAAATAGAGAAGAACTTTTAACTGCTATAAATGGCATGAAGTCTGAGGATAAAGAAATATTTATAAGAAGGTACTTCTTATATGAGGGTATAGAAAACATAGCAAAAACCTTTGGGGTAGAGAGAAATTTGGTAGATAAAAGACTTTCAAGAGGACGTAAATTTTTAAAGGAAAAACTTATACTTTTGAAGGGGGAGATATTATGATGAATAATAAGGATTTTAATCTAGAAGAAAAAGATATATATAAGTTATTTAATAAAATAAAGCTTGAAGAAAGTGAGTTTGATGGAATGAGTGAAGAAATACCTTCTATTCAAAAAGAAAGAATAAAGAAAAATTTAAATAAAAAAATAAAAGGACAAAGGAAATTTAAAGGGTTAAAATATGGTTCTATAGCAGCAGCTATAAGTTTAGTAAGTATTATAGGCATAGGAACAGCATCTCCAGCTTTTGCTGAGAATATTCCAATTTTAAGTTCTATAACACAAACACTTAATGATAAATTTGGATTTCATGGAGACTATGAAAAATATTCTCAAAGTGTAAACAAAAGTGCTACAGATAATGGAGTAACGCTTACTATAAATGAGGTACTAGCTGATGACTCAAAATTAATTTTAGGTTATACAATAAAAAGCACTAAGAAAATTGAAGATTTACAAGTAGTAGGTTTATCTAGATTCTTAAAGATAAATGATAAACACTTTGGATCAAGTGGAAGTAGTACAGGAAAGTATGTAGATGATCTTACTTATGTAGGTAGTGATGAAATTCACACTACATTGCCACAAAACTCTAAGAACTTTGATATTTCTTTAAATGTTGATGACATAATGGGTATAAAAGGTAAATGGAATATTGCCTTCAGTGCATCAAAAGATGAATTAGTTAAAAAGAGTATGGTATTTAAACCAAATAATAAAATTGATTTACCAGACAGTAGTATAACTGTAGATAAAGTAGTTTTTTCTCCTATAGACACTTCTGTTTTCATAAGTGGAAATTACAAAAATAAAAGCATAGGAACAACTAATAGTGCATGGGATGACTACATTGTTTTTGATGATAATGGAATAGAACTTATATCAAAAGGAAGTACTATTGGCACTGGAACTGTTGGTAAGCAGAATTTCAATAGTGAACTAAATTTTGCAAATCAAAAACGCATTCCAAAATATTTAACTCTTATACCTTGTAAAATTACTCCTTCAGCAGGATGTGGGGTACACGAAGAAAATGGTAAGGAAACACCAATTACTATAGAAACAAAGAAACCTAAAGAATCAAGTAAAATTATAGATGGAGTATATCCGATAGAACTTTCCCAAGGTAAAATGGGAAAACTTATAATAAAGGAGATAAAAACAGAAAACAACAAAACTACAGTTAAATATACAGCTGTTGGTAAAGCTCCTTATTTT
>CAZKOJ010000185.1:3407-7329 GCA_964554365.1 uncultured Clostridium sp.
TTATAAAAGATGATCAGGGAAAAAACATTAAAATTAAAGATTATGCTATAAGAAACGATGAACAGAAACCTAATGAATTTACAAAGGTATTTGAAGCATTAGATCCTAATAAGACATATAGTATATATACAAATGATTTTAGTAATGTTGAGCTTAGAGAAGATTTAAAATTTAGAGTTGATCTTAATAAATAAAAATTTTTTGCAATAAAAATTCCTCGGGGTTTTATTAATAATCCTGAGGATTTTTTTATTAATCCAAATTATAAAGTTAATAAAAAATTTAGATATTTAATTAATTTATTAATTGTGCAGTAATAAAAGTAATATAGGTATGCTATTAGATATTTAAAATGTAATTTTAATATGCAAACATAGCAATAATTACTACTTAAAAATATATAGGATATACTTTTTAGCACCTATTATATATAATAAATTAATAAACGAAGCTTTTAATAGAATCAGTTCAGTTGACAAAAAATACAGTTATAAAATATAATGTAGTGACGACTTGTTTATATTTACAAGTGTCATTTTAAGGAGAGGAGGAATAGTGTATAAAGTACAGATTCTAGTTTAATTTAAAGCGCCAGGACTTAAGTGAATATTTAAAGAAACTTTATGAAGTTGTTCAAAATTTCTTTTTAAAGGAAACGCCTTCAGCAGAGCTGAATGAGTAAGTTCCAGCAACCAAATCATAGATTTATTTTTAATTGTAGATTAGGTTGAGCGGTAAAGAAGCTTTATGAAGTTCTTGCAAATTTCTTTTTAAAGGAAACTCCTTCAGCAGAGCTGAATGAGTAAGTTCCACTATCCAAATCAAAGATTTGGAGTGTCACTTAAGTTGACGAGGATGGGGAGTATCGATTCTTCGGCGGGTGCCCCACGGTAGCGCACTACCGTTAACGGTTGATAAAATCAGAAAGTGATTTCTGATACAAAATCAATCTGGTGTTAAAACCTTTTTAGGTTTCCTTAGTATACATTTTTTTAGGGAAACAATAATAATAATAAGAGATAAGGAAGGAAGATTTTTTATGTGCGGAATAGTTGGTTTTGTTGGAAAGAGAGAAGCTTCACCACTTTTAATTGAGGGATTAAGTAAACTTGAATATAGAGGATACGATTCAGCTGGTGTAGCTATTATTAATGAAGGAAAAATAAATGTTACAAAGTGCAAGGGAAGACTTGCAAATCTTGAAGAGAAATTAAAGGTAGAGCCTTTAGTTGGAAATATAGGAATTGGTCATACAAGATGGGCTACTCATGGTGAACCATCAGATTTAAATTCACATCCTCATAGCAATGGAGATGAGACAATAAGTGTTGTTCACAATGGAATAATAGAAAACTATATTCGTTTAAGAGAATGGTTAATTTCTAAGGGATACAAATTTCATTCAGAAACAGATACAGAAGTTATACCACAGTTGGTAGATTACTTCTATAAAGGTGATTTAGTAGATGCAGTTATGAAGGCTGCAGCTAAAATGGAAGGAAGCTATGCTATAGGCGTAATATGTTCAAATGAACCAGATAAGCTAGTGGCTGTGAGAAAAGATAGTCCATTAATAGTAGGCCTTGGAGAAGATGAATATTTTATAGCATCAGATATACCAGCAGTATTAAATCATACAAGAAAGGTATATTTACTTGAAGATAACGAATTTGTTGTAATAAACAAAGAGGGCGTAACTCTTTATAACCAAGAAAAAGAAGAAGTTAAAAAGGAAATATATAACGTAACTTGGAATACTGATGCAGCTGAGAAAGATGGATATGAAGACTTTATGTTAAAAGAAATTCATCAACAGCCTAAAGCAATAAAAGATACCATGACTTCAAGAATTAACTTAGATGGTAAAATTCAATTAGATAAGATACACTTCACAAAAGAATATTTAGAAAATATAGATAAGGTATATATAGTAGCTTGTGGTACAGCATATCATGCAGGAGTTGTAGGTAAAACAGTTATAGAAAGACTAGCAAAAATATCTGTAGAAGTAGATATAGCTTCAGAATTTAGATATAGAGAACCACTAATAACAGACAGAACTTTAATAATAGTTGTAAGCCAATCAGGAGAAACAGCAGATACACTAGCAGTTTTAAGAGACGGAAAGAAAAAAGGCGCTAGAGTGCTTGCAGTAACAAATGTTGTAGGTAGTTCAGCATCAAGAGAAGCAACAGATGTATTATATACATGGGCAGGACCAGAAATAGCTGTAGCATCAACAAAGGCATATGTAACACAACTTATAGCAATGTATATAATAGCTTTATACTTTGCAGAAGTTAAAGAAAGCTTAAGCAAGGAAAAAATACTTGAAATTAAAAAGGAAATGCTAAACTTACCTGAAAAAGCGGAAGAGACATTAAAGCACAAAGAAGCAGCTCAAAAGTTTGCATCAAGAACGTACATGGAAAGAGATATGTTTTTCTTAGGAAGAGGACTTGACTATGCAGTAGCTATGGAAGGTTCATTAAAGCTTAAAGAAATATCATACATCCATTCAGAAGCATATGCAGGTGGAGAACTTAAGCATGGTCCAATAGCTTTAATAGAAAAAGGAACAATAGTAGTAGCATTAATAACAGATATAAACTTAAGAGATAAAATGGTATCAAACATTAAAGAAGTTATTACAAGAGGAGCTGCTGTTATGGGTATAGCCCTAGAAGGGGATGCTGAAGCTGGAAAATCAATAGATTCAGTAATCTATATTCCAAACACATTATCAATTTTAACTCCAGTACTTTCAGTGATACCATTACAACTGATATCATACTATATGGCTAAACAAAAGGGTTGTGACGTAGACAAACCACGTAATTTAGCTAAATCAGTTACGGTTGAATAAAAAATACGTTCAACAGCTAAAAAATTGTGGCTTTAGAAAAAAGTTTGATTTATTTACAGATTAAATTTAATAAATGAATATATTGTAGTTTTAAAACTACACATTCTCATATGAAGTGAGGTGTGTAGTTTTTTATTTAATAAGCTCTTTATGAATATTTTAATAAGGTGGCGAATGTATCTGTACAATACCTTAATGACAAAAAAATTATTAGAGGATTCATAAGAAAGTGGTCATTTGTTAATAATTTAAATAAACAATAAATATTTTCTGTAGTATAATATGTATATTAATTGAAAGTTATTATATTAAGTAATATAAGGAGTGGTAAAAAATATGATGAAAAATAAAATGAATATAAAAAAAGGAACCTTAGGAAACAACAAGATTGAAAAAGTAAATATAGAATCAAAACCACATGTTCACGGTGGAAAATATGTTGGAGAGAAAAAAGATGGAAAGATGCACGGAGAAGGAACTTATTTCTATAATGATGGGAGTAAGTATGTAGGTCAGTGGAAAAATGATAAGATGCATGGGCAAGGGACTCATATTTGGACAGCAGGAGAAAAGTATATAGGCGAATGGAAAAATGATTTGAAAAATGGGTATGGAGTATATACATGGGATGATGGCGAAAGCTATGTTGGTCAATGGAAAGATGACGTAAAGCATGGGGATGGTATATATACTTGGTCAAATGGTGAGAAGTACATAGGTGAGTGGAAGGATGACCAAAGACATGGAGAAGGAACTTTTATTTGGAATGATGGTGGTAAGCATATAGGTCAATGGGAAGATGATGAAAGACAAGGGATGGGTATATGTATAGAACCTAATGGAGAAACTTTTATGGGAGAATTTAAGGATGGCCGTATAATAAAAGATAATTAGATAGAAATAAAAATTATTTTAAAAGTCATAGGTGAAATGGGCTAATAGCCATATTTCATCTATGGCTTTATTTTTTATAATAAGTAGATATATTTTTTAATGTGAAGTAAGGCATATTCAAAAAAATAACTAGTCAGTATGATAGCCTATTTTGCGTCATAC
>CAZKOJ010000186.1:0-7209 GCA_964554365.1 uncultured Clostridium sp.
GCTTTCTTATTTCACCTGCAACTACTGCAAAACCTTTACCTGCCTCACCAGCTCTTGCTGCTTCTATTGCTGCATTAAGAGCTAGAAGATTAGTTTGCGCAGTTATTTCCATTATGGTATTTGAAAGTGCATTAATTTCTTTAACGTATTTTGACTCTTCTAGAGCATCTTGGAGTTTTTTCCTTGTTTCTTCATAAACTTTTAATCCTTTTCTCTCTGACTCCAAAAAGTTCACTCTAAGCTCTTTTGCCCTATTATCAATCTCTTTAGCTGATATTGATCCTTCTTTAGCCTTATCTGCTATAATTTCTACTGCTCTTTCTATTTCACTTGCTGCTGCATTCATTTCTTCTGTAGATGCTGCAGTTTCTTCCATACTCCCTGATAACTCTTCAGTGGTTGATGCAACATCTTCTATATTTAAAGTTAATTCTTTTATGTGCTTTACAGCATCTGTAACTGCATTTTCCACATTTGAGGATTCCCCCTTAACTCCTTGAACAAGTTCTCTAATAGAATTCTGCATTTTATCAATTGATTTTCCAAGCCTACCTATTTCGTCTTCTTTATTAAAGAACTCTTTTGGTGCTTCTCTAGTAAAATCAGCATTAGAAATTACCTCTAAATGCTTACAAGCAAGACTTACAGGATAAATAGCTTTTTTAACAAGTATAAACATTAATACAACTATAACTAACGTAGTAATGATATTCATACCCGTTATTATTTTAAAAAGCTGATTATATTCAGCATACATTTTTTCGTCAGGAACTACTGATATAAAGGTCCATTTACTATCTACTCCATTTAAACTTATAGGAGCATAGGCTTTTAGAGATACACGGCCTTCACCTACTACTTTTGAATGTACTTCAAAATTCTCCCCCTTAGCAATTTTTTCAATTAAATCTGTTTGATTTTTACCAAAATCAAGTACATTTTTAGTAATAAGCTCTGGATTTTCACCATTTGTAACAAATTTTCCTTTATCTGTAACTATTGCTGCATATCCCCCCATAGGTTTTGCTTTAACAGTAGTTTCTTGAAGGGTTCTTAATTCCACATCTGCTCCTACAATTCCAAGAAAATTACCATTGTCATCAAGTATTGGAATAGTTAAAGATGTAATCAAAGTATCTTTACCATCTATTTTATACATATAAGGTTCTATTAAACAGGATTTCTTCGTTTTCTTTGGAAGAAGATAATAATCTCCATCCCCTTCTTTATTATATCCTGTACATGGTTCTATTTTTATATTTCCATTATCTCGTACAACATAAGGAGCAAATCTTCCTGTAGCATCATTTCCCTCTTTATTTATGTAAGAACTATCCCTATCATCAAATGCATTAGGCTCCCACACAGTGTATACCCCTACCACATTTTTATTTTTTTCTAATGTAGTCTTTAAAAGCTGAATAACCTGCTCTCTACTTAAACTTCCTAATTTTTTAGAAAATATAACAGAGTCCCTTATTCCCCCAGCAGTAGCCTGTACTACTTTAAAGTCCCCCTGTATACCCTTCGCAAAAGCATTTGATACCTGTTTTGCCTGTTCACTTGCCTGCTTATAAGAACTTTGTTTAACCTTTTTAAGTGTAATTCCTCCAATAAAAACAATTCCTAAAAATACTACCGTACCAAGTATAATACTTAATTTTGTTGCTAAATTTAATTTTTTAAACACATTATCATCTCCTCTTGTAATATTTAATTTCAATTCACTGAATACTCTAAACTTAAGAGTTATCTTTTTAAATATGGAATAAAAGGAAAATAATTGTATATAAAATTACTATTCTGCATAAAAATTAAATTCCCTTCATTTTTAGACTTTTTTCATTCTGCTTTGGATTTTTATAATAATTTTTAATACATATCACTGAATAATTATATTTTTTAGCATAAAAAAGAACTAACCTAATTTAATTAAGTTAGTTCTTTTAGCTATTTTCCTAATATTTATTGGTTCTTTTCTACCGCATGGCCACCAAACTCATTTCTAAGTGCAGCAACACATTTTCCTGTAAAAGTGTCTTCCTGTAGTGATCTATATCTCATAAATAGTGACATTGCTATAACTGGAGTTGGAATTCCTAAATCTAATGCAGCTTCTACTGTCCATTTTCCTTCTCCTGAAGAATTCATTATTCCCTTTATCTTATTTAAATCAGCGTCTTTGCTAAAGGCACTTTCCATAAGCTCCATTAGCCAACTTCTTATTACAGAACCATGATTCCAAACTTTTGCTACATCTTCATAATTTATATCAAACTCAGACCCTTTTAATACTTCAAAGCCCTCTGCTATTGACTGCATCATACCATATTCTATACCATTATGAACCATTTTTACATAATGACCACTGCCTGCAGCTCCTGTATGAAGGTATCCATCTTGAACTGATATATCTTTGAAAATTTGCTCACAATACTTAAATACCTGAGTTTCTCCGCCAACCATAGTACAAGCACCACTAAGAGCTCCACTAGTTCCACCACTAGTTCCGCAATCAAGAAAATCTATTCCTTTTTCTTTTAATTGTTTATATCTTCTTATACTATCTTTATAATTGGAATTTCCACCATCAATTATTATATCCTGCTTCTTTAATAAAGGCATTAAATTTTCAACAGTATGATCTACTGCCTCACCTGATGGTATCATAAGCCATATTACTTTTTTTTCTGATAACTTTTGCACTAGTTCCTCTAATGAATAAGCTGAAACAGCTCCTTCTTTTGCTATATTTTCCACGTTTTCTTTACATACATCATAAGCTACTACAGAATGCCCATTTTTTATCAAGTTTAAAGCTATATTAAATCCCATTTTTCCAAGACCAATTATTCCTATTTGCATTTCAAGTCAACTCCTTTTTGCTATTTTAATTTTATTCTATTCAACTTAACTTATTTTTTCGTAAAAGTACAACATAAATTCAAGTATAATATTATATTATTTAAATGATTTTATACAAACTGTAATTTAGATAAATTCTATATATTAAAATTACAACGTTTGTACCTACATTATTACATTTAAAATTAAAACTCCTGCAAGTCCCATTACAGATATAATAGTTTCTAGTATAGACCAGGAACATAAGGTTTCTCCTATACTTAAATTAAAGTACTCTTTAAATATCCAAAATCCTGGATCATTAACATGTGAAAATATTAAACTTCCTGCTCCTGTTGCAAGAACCATAAGTGCTGGATTTGCGCCAGTTGATGCAATAATAGGCAAAACTATTCCAGCCGTAGTCATAGCCGCTACTGTAGCAGATCCTAAAGCTATTCTAAGTGTTGCTGCTACAAGCCAAGCTAATAGCAATGGAGACATATTACTTCCTTGCATAATAACAGCTATGTATTTACTTACACCACTATCCACAAGTACTTGTTTTAAAGCACCGCCACCACCGATTATTAATAATATCATAGCAATACCACTTATAGAATCCCCTACTATTTTCATTACTTCAGGCATTTTTTTGCCTCTATTAATTCCTAATGTAAGTATAGCAATTAAGACTGATATAAGCATTGCCATAACAGGGTCACCTACAAAATCAAATAACTTTCTTACTGCTGCATTAGCTGGCAATGTAAGATTTACTATAGCCGCAAGTGCCATTAATATAACTGGAACTATAGCAGTAAAAACGCTTAGTCCAAAACTTGGTAATTGTTCTTCTGTAAATATCTTTGGATTATATAATCCCTTTGGTGGTTCATGTTCAAATCTTTTTAAGAACTTAGAGAATATAGGTCCCGCTACTATTACTGTAGGAATAGCTATTATTATTCCATAAAGTAGCACTGAACTTACATCTGCCTTATAAATTACAGCTATTGCAGTAGGTCCTGGATGAGGTGGTAAAAATCCATGAGTTACTGAAAGTGCTGCAGCCATAGGTGCACCTATGTATAAAATAGGTATCTCTGCTGAAGCTGCTATAGTAAATACTAGAGGAATTAATAAAACAAACCCCACTTCATAAAACATTGCAAAACCAACTATAAAGCCAGTCAAAACTACAGCCCACTGAATTCCTTTCTTTCCAAAACTATTTATTAGAGTAGTGGCAATTCTTTGAGCCGCTCCACTCTCCGCTATAAGATTACCAAGCATAGCACCAAAACCTAGTACCAATGCTAAATATCCAAGTGTACCTCCTACACCATTTTGAACAGATTTGACTACACTTGTTATAGGCATGCCTTCAGCAATACCCACAATTAGTGATACAATAATCAATGATAAAAATCCGTTTAATTTAATCCCTACCATGAGTATAAGTAATATAAGTACACCCACCGCTACAATAAATAATGGCATATAATTCTCCTCCTAACATAATTTTAAAATTGAATAAAAACTATTTTATTGCAATTCATTTATTCCTACAAATTCGTCTTTTAAAAGTTCATATAGTCTTTTATAAATTTTAAATGTCTTAGCATAAGTTTCATGAGCCTTTGGATCTGGTAAAAACTCTCTTGAAATTGGAATCAGTTTTTCTACTTCGCTTAAATCCTTTATAATACCAAGAGCCTTAAAGCCTATAACTGCTGCTCCTAAGCATGAGTTTTCATAGCTTTCTGTTATTACTACCCTTTTATTGCATACATCTGAAAGTATTTGAACCCACAATTTGGATCTGACAAAACCTCCTGTAGCATATATGGTATCTATGTTTCCTACGGTATCTTCTAATGCCTGTGACACATCATAAATTCCAAAAATTATGCCTTCCATAACTGCCCTTATAAAATGATCTCTTGTGTGCTTAATATTAATTCCAAAGAATACACCTTTTGAATCTGCATCCCAATTTGGCGCTCTTTCTCCTAAGAGATAGGGTAAAAATATAAGGCCTTCGGAACCAGCAGTTACACCTAATGCTTTTTCTGTCATTAAAACATAGGGGTCTATTCCCATTTCTTTAGCTGCTTGTACTTCAAGTGGTGAAAAATTATCTCTAAACCATCTGAGTATTATTCCTCCATTATTTACTGGACCTCCAAGTACATAATGCTCTTCATCTAATATGTAACTAAAAATTCTTTCCTTTTCGTCATTCTTAGGCTTGTCCGATATAACCCTTATGGCACCGCTTGTACCTATAGTTACTGCTGCATTTCCAGGATTTATAGCGTTAGTACCTAAGTTTGCTAAACATCCATCGCTGCCACCAATAATAAAAGGTGTGTCCTTGTCTATACCAATAAAATCTGAATATCCATTTACAAGTCCTTTTGTTATATAAGTAGTTGGCACAGCTTCCCCTAGTTTACTTTCATCTATTCCTGCAATTTCAAGTGCTTTTTTATTCCACTTTAGATCATAAATATCAAACAAACCAGTAGCTGAAGCTAATGAATAATCTTCTAAAAAACTTCCAAACAATTTATAAAATATATATCCTTTTATTGAAAGAAATTTATAAGTATTGTTGAAAGTATCCAACATATTATTCTTCATCCAAACAAGTTTTGGCAATGGAGACATTGGATGTATTGGCGTTCCTGTTTTCATATAAATTTCATGTCCAACGTCACTGTTTTTTATTTTTGAAGCATAATCTTTACTTCTAGTATCAGCCCAAATTATACAATTAGTAAGTGGTTGTCCCTTATCATCTAAAGCAATGATACTATGCATAGCACAACTAAAACTTACACCTAATAATTTCTGATTTTTCAAAACGTTTTCACTAGTAATGTATTTTAGTGAATTAATTACTGCTCCAAATATGTCCTCTGGATTTTGTTCACTGTATGTAGGTTCTGGATTTAGTATTTCATATTCTATATTTTTTTTAGCTATAATTTTTCCATTTAAATCAAAGGCTATTGCTTTTGTACTTGTAGTTCCTATATCAATTCCTATAATATAATCCATATAGCCTATGCCTCCTTCTTTATTTACTTTAAAAATTTTTTTCATATTTTCTTATTATTATCTGTTTTTATCTATTTTATGAAAATAATTTTCCTTATTTTTATTTTATCATAATTTTATAAAAAAACAAGTATAGAAGAAAATTTTTTTCATATTTTATATTAATTTTAAATAAAAAAAAGCACCTTAGTGGTGCAGGTTAAAACCTTTTTGTAGCTATGCCTTCTCTTATCTTACTTAAAGTGCTTAAAGTTTCTTCTTTTCTCTTTAATGCCACACCTACATATAAACAATCTATAAGGCTTAAAGCAGTTATTCTTGATTCCATAGCTTCGCTTCTAAACATAGATTCTCTTCCATAAGCTACTAAGACTATATCTGCTAATTTAGATATAGGTGATTTAGCATTTCCTGTTATAGCTATAATCTTAACCCCATTTTCCTTTCCTATTTTTAAGGACTCTATAAGTTCTTTGTTACTGCCTGAATTTGAAAAAGCAACTATTACATCATCTTCCTTAGCTATTGCCGCCATCATAGCTTGCCAATGGGAATCCGTATATGTTATACAATCTAAACCTGTTCTTACAAATTTATGACAAGCATCCATAGCCAATGCGCCTGAACCACCCATACCAAAAAACATAACTTTGCCAGCTTTTAAAAGCATTTCAACAGAATTTTCAATGTTATCTACACTATTTTTCTTTAGTGTATTCTCTAAACTGTCTATATTAGCATTCATTATCTTGTGCATGACAATATACATATTATCATCTTCTTTTATTTCCTCGTGAATATTCTGTATAGGTTTAACTACAACACTAGCTAAACTAATTTTTAGTTCTTGATATCCTTTGTATCCAAGTTTATTGCACAGCCTAAATACTGTGGCATCACTTGTACTACTATTATCAGCAAGTTCCGTTATTGAAAAATGTATTATGTCCTTAGGGTTTTCCAATATATACTTTGCTACCTTTTGTTGTGCATTATTTAAAGATGGATAGCTATCTCTTATTCTTTCTAAACAATTTTTATCCTTCATAAATTTCACCTCAATAAGATTATGAAAATTTTTTTCACAATTTTATTATAACCAATGCTAAAACAAGTAGCAACATTGTATAAGTTTAATTTGGAATATCAAATAAGCATATTACTAAGCAAATTTAGAGTAGCCTACGCTTGAATATATTATTCGAAAAACCGTCCGTTTATTAAGAAGGCCTAATGCTTCTCTTATTTAAAACTACCTACCCACTCGATCAGCCCGTCCTGGGCTCCTCGTGGCTT
>CAZKOJ010000187.1:0-7079 GCA_964554365.1 uncultured Clostridium sp.
TATAAAATTATTTCCAGTGTCAACAAGTATTTATTTCTTTGATGCAACACTAGTAGCCTTTTGGCTCTCTAATTTTATCATTTTAAAATTTTATTCCAATCTTTTTCTCTGATAACACCATCTGCTCCTTGGGCACTCCATATTCCAGCTTTAACTTGCCAAGCTTTTACTTTTTCAACTGTATTTTTATCAAATATGCCTGATTTTGGAGATATACCTATATACCATTGAATAAATTTAGTTGCTATAGGTATAGGGCTCCACCCTTCTCCTATAGTTGGTTTTTTAGTTATTATATTCAAAGCATTAACAAGAGCGTCATCTATAACTGTAGCTCCTGACAAATCTACTATATACCTAAATTCATTTATAGCTTGTTTAGTTTTTATATCTAATTGAGCAGTAGCGTTGATCTCTCCACTTTGGAGACAACTAACTCTCTGTAAATCATGTTGCACAGATTTAATAAAATCAGAGTCATAGTTATTTCGCTGTATTTTTTGCCCAGCTAATCCTTGTGCTATAGCTGTAGCAATAATATCAGCTCCTAGTGTATTATATAAATCTGTATCACCTTGACTATCCACAAAACAAATTTCTATTAATACAGCGGTTGGGATTGAATGCCTTATAACATATAATCCACTTCCATCTTTTACTCCTCTATCTACAAATCCCAATACTGTAAGCTTATTTAATACTTTAGAGGCTAATGCATTGCCGGATGAGCTCATAGCAAATATTTCGCTACCTTTGCCACCGCCGGCATTTAAATGAATACTTACTAAATAATCAGCATTAACTGCTCCATCACACCTTTTTTGAAGAGAATTTGTAACACTTGAAGCACTAGAAGGTCTTACATTCCATGCTTGATGCCCTATTGATTGAAGTTTAGAAACAACCCTATTTGCTATATCTAAGGCACAATTTTGCTCATTTAAATATCCTACTGCACCTCCATCTCCTCCTAAGCTTCTATTTATATCTCCATGCCCTGGGTCTATTGCAAATTTACTCATAAAAATCTACCTCCTATTTATGTTATGTTACAAAATTTTAAGTGTGTATCACTTAAATAATTCAAGTTATATACAATAAAAAAACAATAGCCTCCTTAATTATAGGCTATTGTTTTTAAGATTCTTATGTTCTTTATTTTAGCTGTTGCATCTTTTCCCAAAGATCTGAATAGTTCTTCTTAAGATTAACTATTTTAAAATTTTTATCTATAAAAGTCTGTGTTGTTTTTCCCTTTGCTAAAAGCTTCCCATCATTTTCCCTTATAACAGTGTAATTAAAAACAACTTTTACCGCACTCAGTTCTTGTATAGAAGTCTGTATTATAACCTCATCTTCATATTTTGCACCTTCGTAATATTTGCAATAAGTTTCTACTAAAGGCATCATTATTCCCATATTTTCCATTTCGCTGTATTTCATACCTATTTTTTTAATAAAATCTCCCCTACCTAATTCAAACCATACATAATAATTAGAATGATATACAATTCCCATTTTATCTGTTTCTACATATCTTACAGTAAGTTTTGTTTCACTTATGTACATTTTATATCTCTCCTATTCTTCTGTACTTAGATATATTTATTCTTTTCTTTCATATGCCTAATTCTATTTTACTACCATTTAGCACTTTGTCTATAGATTTAACCTATAAGTTTAAATTCTTGTATCTATCTATATTTTAGGTTAGTAAGTTAAAATGCGCATTTTAGCATTATATAAGTTAATAAGGGGTATTATTAAAACACTTTATGGTATAATGTAAAAAAAAATATTAAATGGGAAAGAAGGTATAAAAATGACAAGCTATTTAAAACTTACTGCTAGTGATTTAAAACTGACTTTCAATAGTCTTCCCAAATTCAATACTACAGAAGAAATTACTCCCTACAAGAGTATAATTGGACAAGAAAGGGCTGTTGACTCCATAGATATGGGACTTTTAATGGATAAGAAAGAATATAACATTTATATTTGTGGTCCAAGCGGTACAGGTAAAACTAGTTATATAATAAATAAGATAGAAGATTATGCCAAAAACCTCCCCTGCCCTTCTGATTGGTGTTATGTCTATAACTTTAAAGATAGTAAAAAGCCATTATCAATTCCCCTTCCTACAGGAACTGGTATAAAGTTTAGAGATGCAATAAAAGCTTTCATAAGTGATCTATTTAAAAAGGTACCTACCTTTTTTGATGATAAAAGCTATGAAAATGAAAAAAGAACTATAATTGAAAACTATGAAAAGCAAGTATTAGTACTATCTAATTCTTTACATCAAGAAGCAGCTAAAAGCAACTTTGCTGTAGAACAAGATAATAATAGAAATTTTGTATTTATTCCTTTAAATAATGGTATTAAAATGGACATAGAAACTTATAATAAGCTATCCTTAGAAGAAAAAACTATCATAAACAAAGATACTAATAATCTTAAAATGATTTCATATGAAGTATTAAAAAAAATAAACTTGATTAATAAACAAATGCTTGAAGAATTAAAGAATTTAGATAACAAGATTTCTAAAACTATACTTACAGATCAAATACAAAATCTTAAAAATGAATTTGGAAAAAGTTTAGAAGTTATTGATTATTTAGATGCGCTTCAAGAAGACATAATTCAAAATATAGATGCTTTTTTAACTGAGTTGGATGATGAAAATGAAAAACAGGAAAATGACAAAGATGAGAATAGCAAAGCTTCAAATAATGACCTTATAGAGGAACTATTTAAAATTCCTAAGAACTTTTTTAGAAGGTATGATATAAATGTTATTGTAACCAATAAAGAAGATGCAGGGGTTCCGGTAATATATGAAGATTCCTGTGATTACACCAGCCTATTCGGTAAAATTGAATATGATAGTATACAAGGCAATGCGAGCACAGATTTTACAATGATAAAACCAGGTAGTCTTCATAAAGCCAATGGAGGATTCTTGGTAATGAATGCTGAACAACTGTTAAATAATCCTGCTTGTTGGGAAACTTTAAAAAGGTGTTTAAAATGCGAAAAAATTATTCTGCAAAATTCTAAAAACAATTTAGAGCTTTTTCCTATTGCAACTCTAAGTCCAAAAGCCATACCTTTAAAATTAAAAATTATACTTGTAGGCGGTAGTTCTACTTATTCAATGCTCTCCTACTACGATTATGATTTCAATAAATTTTTTAGAATAAAAGCTGAATTTGATTATCAAATTGAAAATCAAACCATCAATATTAAAAATATTTTAGGCTTTATAAGTAACTATATAAAAGAAAAATCATTACTTCATTTAACTAGAGATGGCATAGTTGAACTTTTAACCTACTCTTCTAGATTAGCGGAAAATAAAAATTATTTTACGGCTTATATTAATAAACTATTAGAGGTTATTGATATATCTAGCATTTTTGCTAAGAAAGATAATTCAAATGTAATTAATAAAAGACATGTATCTAAAGCTCTATATGAACTTAAGGAAATGCATGGTTTAAACAGAAAAAAAGTTCTCAACATGTATAAAGATGGTAAGTATATTGTATCTTTAACTGGTTCTAATATTGGAGAAATAAATGGTCTTTCTGTTATGGATTTTGGAGATTGTGTAGTCGGACAACAACATAGAATAACTACAACTACATTTGCTGGTAAAGATGGTGTTACAAATATTGAAAGAGAAGCTAAAATGAGTGGTAACATTCACAGCAAAGGTATAATGATTTTATCTGGATTTATAGGTGAATTTGTTGGACAAAACTCATTCCTTTCCTTTAATGCTAAAATAGTTTTTGAGCAGCTTTATTCTGGCATAGAAGGTGACAGTGCCTCTGCTGCAGAATTAATTGCTCTTTTATCTAGCCTAAGTGATGTTCCTATAAAGCAGTCAATGGCTATAACAGGATCTGTAAATCAGAAAGGTGAAATACAACCTATAGGTGGAGTAAATGATAAAATAGAAGGTTACTTTGATATATGTAGTATTTATGGACTTGATGGAAATCACGGAGTAATAATTCCAAATACTAATACAGATGATTTAGTTTTGGATTATAAAGTTATAAATGCTGTAGAAAATAATTTATTTCATATATATGCTGTAAAAAATATTGCAGATTGTATAGAAATTTTATTTGATTTCAATGGAATTAATACTGACAATGTTTCTAATATGGATTTTATAAGACAACGTATTTTAAATAAACTTAAAATATATAGAGAACTTTTAAATGAAAAATAGCATCTATAAGCAAATGGACTACTAATCCATTTGCTTATAGCTTGAATATTTAAGGCTTACTAAAAAAGAACAGTGCTATAATAGATTCAACATGGTGCCTGTTCTATTTACAAAACTTCCCTTGCATTTTTCATTAAACATTTTAACTGCCTTTTCTCCAGTACAATGAGACAATCCTAAAATGTCTATATCTAAAGTATTTAAATACTTAATTGATTCATTTATTCTTTCTTCATCTGCTTCAATAAGGTGAGTGCCTCCTATTATTCCTATTACCTTTTCTCCAGTTCTTTCACTGATTGTATTTATCATGTTTAAAAATCCTGGGTGTGCACATCCGAGTATAACAATAAGCCCTTTTTTTGTTTTAAGACCTAAGGCTATTTCATCATTAAAACTGTCTACTATATAGTTTTCACCAGTTTTAATTTTCATATTTTCATTGATTTTTTCAAAAGGGTAATATTTATTAAAATTTGAAAATACAAAAGCATTCTCACTTATGTTAAGAATATCATTTTCCATGAAATTCACAGGAATGTTTTTTTCTTTGATATATTGTTCGTCAAAGTCTATTCCTATATATTTATAACCAACCTCATTTGAAAAGTCAGATTTAAGCTTTCCATCAGAATAATGATACTTATTACTTTTATTGAAAAAATGCCTGCTTACAATAAGTTTAGGTTTTATGTCATAGGTTTCTAATAATTTTTTTACTCCTCCACAGTGGTCATAATGGGCATGACTTAAAATTAAAATATTCGTACTTTTAAGATCTACATTTAATTTTTTAGCATTTTTTATAAAATCTCCTGTTTTACCTGTATCAAATAAAATATTATAGTTATCCATTTCAATGAACATTGAAAGTCCGTGTTCATATTTCAAATTTTCATTTTCATCCTGCGTATTTTCTATTAAAGTAGTTATTTTCATATCAGCATCTCCCAAATTACATTTTATCAGCAAATTCCTTTAAAGTTGTTGCTGTAGAATTAAGCTCTTGCACTGCTGCTGAAACTTGCTGCATTCCTGAAGTTTCTTTATTCAATATTTCATTTGAACTATTGAATCTTTCATAAATTTCTTTTATTGAATTTTGCATATTATTCAATATAGTATTGATTTGCTTTATAGAATCGCCACTAGAATTAGAAAGTCTTCTAATTTCATTTGATACAACACCAAAGCCTTTCCCATATTCACCTGCTCTAGCAGATTCTATGGCAGCATTTAGACCAAGTAAATTTGTCTGTTTTGAAATACTTTCAATAAATTTCAAAACTTCATCTGTTTCTTTAGAACTGTCATTTGTTTCTTTAACAAATTTTTGAATATCCAAGTTTGTTTCAGAGATTCTTTCAAGACCAGAAGACATATTTAATAAACTATCATTTATTTGTGCTATGGATTCAGAAATAGAGTTTGCCATATTTGAAACTTTTTTCTTTCTCTTTAAGCTCATGCCTATTACCATAGTTCCAGCTATTTGATTATTTTCAAAAACCGGAACCGCACTTGTCTTCAGTGCTACTCCAAATACTTCTTCAGGTATTATAGTAGATACAGCCTTTTTTTCTCTTAAGCATATATCAGCAGCACAGCCTTTAGGTATTTTATCCCCTGTTTTTGATGCCATTTTTAAATTTTCACTATCTAATACCAAAAGGAATTTTTCAGTATTAGATATGGTAAAAATTAATTCATCATCAAAATAATGTTTAAAATGTGGTATCATATTATAAAAAGATTGAACTAATTCATTATCACTTATCTCATTTATCATTGGTTTCACTTCCTTAAATTTATATATTCTCATTTTTTGTTAAATATGTTTACAAAGTATTGTTGTACAATTTGTCCTAATAATTAATAATTTATAAAAATAGTTAACATAACTATTGTCGGGAGCATTTTTAATAACTTTAATAAAAAACATACTTTATTTCTATGGAATTGATGCTTACTACACTTTTAATGTGTATTTTATGATTTTGTATATTTATATTTATATTTATTAACATAATATTATATATGTAGCATAAAATAGTACTATTACATTAAATATATAAAAATATCTTGAAAAAATTTTCTGAAAGTATATAATTTTCTGTAAGAAGATTTTATGGAGGTTTATATGATCAATTTATCTTACAATGAAGTGTACAATAAAATAATCAGAAAAATTATCAGTATAAAATGGCTTCAAAAGTGGAATATAAATAAACATATTATAGATAGTTATATAAAAAGTAAAAACTTTACAAATGAATTAAAAATCATTATAGAAAATAATAATTTTACCGCTGAGTCAACCTTGAATTTGTGTAAACCACTGCTGCAAAAAATCACAAATCATAAAGAACCTAGTGATTGGCTTAATTATATATATGAATATACCTTAAATAAAACTTTTCCTGAAACTGTTACTATAAATCTTATTGAAGAACTAGGTTGCCCTTGCGAAATTTATTTAAGAATTTTTAGTGTGTTATGTGATAGTCAAAAAAAATCTAATGATATGAGTTGGCAAAGCCTTTATCCCATGAATTTTTTGATATTAGAAGAGGAAAATGAATTGGAGTATCCAGATGAATATAGAAAGTTTACTAAAGCTTTTAGAGATAACTATATATATGAACTAATGAAAATCAATGGGGAGTTGACAGGTTTTACTACCCTTGATCATGTATGTGGAGTCCATTATCTTTCTATTTATTTAGCCCATCAATTAAAGAGCATCAGTTTGCCTGTAAAACTTGGAAAAGTTTCCGGTGCTGCTCCTGGTCACCACCTATGAAAACTTGGGTGTAAATGTTCGTGAACA
>CAZKOJ010000188.1:0-7047 GCA_964554365.1 uncultured Clostridium sp.
TATAGGCATTCTTTATATTATATATATATTGTTGTCAACTACTTTATATATTTTTTGCACAAATAAATTATTTAACATAAAAGGGACTAATTACATAGCCCCTTCATATTAAAAATAAATTATTAACTAGATGTTTTTCTGTATCCTCTGCCTTTTGGCTCTTGATGCTTTTTAAGATCTTGAAATCTTTCTTCACTATCTTTTAGAAATTTAGATATTCTGTCTTCAAAATCTCCATTGGAATGTTTAGTTTTTTCTTTCTGCCAATCAATTTCTACTGGTTTTACGCTTCTTTTCTCTGGTATTGCCTGCTTTATGGATAGACTTATCTTTCCATTTTCATCGACTGAAATTACTTTAACCTTTACTTTATCCTTTTCTTTTAGGTAATCCCTTATATTTTTCACATAAGTATCTGATACCTCAGATATGTGAACTAAACCAGTTTTTCCATCGATCTCTACAAAAGCTCCAAAACTAGTAATGTTAACTACTGTACCTTCTAGTATGCTTCCTGCTTTTAAGGTCATATTAAAAAGATTCCTCCTTAATAAAAATAATATTATATAGTAAATTTGAAATTTGAAACTAAGTATTAGTTTTTTGTATTTATTACAGGAGTTTCACCTTGTTTGATAAGACCTAATCGCTCTCTTGCCAGCTTTTCTATATACATATCTGACTTAGACATTTTAACCTCATCCTGTAATTTCTTATTTTTCTCTTTAACCTTTTGTTCTTCTAACTTTTTTTGTGTTATTTCATCTTTTATTTTATGCATAGTTATTTGTTGGTTTATAAATATATAACAAGCATAAGAAAGTATAAATACAAAAATCACATTTTTCCATTTAATCTTTTTTTTCATTCTTACCACCAATTCTATTTTAAAGAAATGTGTTATAAAAACATTATACTTCTATTTTAAATTGCTTTTCAATTTTCTTCAAGTTATTTTTTATAATTTCTCTTATTTTTTCTCTTAATATTATAAATTATTAATATAAAAGGGTAAAATACTATATTTCGTATAACCCTAAATGCTTTTGCAGCACCTTTAATTAATTTATATTGAAAACTTATAAAAAACTTACTGAATATTTTCAAATGCAAATATGTTCCTACAGCTATCCACATATACACATATATACCTATATATGCATAGTTACTGACAAGTAAAAATATGAATACAACTATAGATGCAAAAATCCAAAACAAAGTATCTTCTATAAAAGTTAATACTTTATTAACGTTGTTAAAACCCCTTATTAATCTATATGAGTCAAACAATATTCCTGTTATAATTCCTGCAATAAGATTAAATATAATACATCCTATTTGTTGATTTATTGTTAATATCATATATACCTCTACTTAAATAATCTTGATATCAAGCTTTCTTTTTGTTTTTTAACTTGATTATTTGTATATATGCAGGAATTTATCATTCCAATTATTATAATATCACCATTTTGTACATCTAGTCTATTCATTTTAAGACCTTGTCCTTTTATATTAAGTGTTCCTAAATTAGTATTTACTGATATTTGTTCCTCATTGAAACTTATTACTTCTACAACTCCACTTAATATTAATCTTTTTCTATTTTCAACATTTAAAATGCTCTTCTTTTCCTCTACTATTTTTATTTCTTTTTTCTCCATAACATCCCCTCCACCTATAATTAATATATGCTTATATTTAAAGGGATATTACTTAAAACAGTTTAGAATTGATGTAACTATTGTTTTCCTTCTTGCAGATGGAATTTTCTAACTATTCTTTATCTTCTTCGCCTGATACAATTTCGTACATAGCTTGTGCATTTTCTTTAGTCACATGTTCAGCAATATTTAAGATTCTAGCTTTAAGAGATTTACTGGCATATTTAATCTCTATAATATCACCTTCTTTAATTTCTGTACCAGGTTTCGCTACTTTATCATTTATGCTTACTCTTCCGCCTTCACAAGCTTCTTTTGCTACTGTTCTTCTTTTTATTATTCTTGAAACTTTAAGATATTTGTCTAATCTCATGTTCCCTCTCCTTATTTAAAACGAAAAACCTAGATTTACACCCAGGTTTTCTAAAAATATTATTTGTTTACTTTATCTTTGAAATCTTTACCAGCTTTAAATACTGGAACTGTTGATTCTGGTATTGTTATTTCTTCTTTAGTTCTTGGATTTCTACCTATTCTTGCAGCTCTATTTCTTGTTTCAAATGTTCCAAATCCAACTAGTTGGACTTTTTCACCCTTCTCAAGTGTTTCTTCTACGCTTTCTATAAAGCCCTTTAAAGCTACTTCTACATCTTTCTTTGTTAACTTTGATTTTTCTGATATACTTGCAATTAATTCTGATTTATTCACCTTTTCTTACCTCCTTAATATTGGGTATGCTATAGTTAGCATACTAGCATATTCTTCACTAATTTAAAAAATCCTTTTTTTTTGTGATTTTTTGCATGAAAAGCTATAAATTATTTACTTTTAGCTTCTTCCCAAAGCTCATCCATTTCTTCTAATGTCATATTCATCATATCAACATCTTTAGATTTGGATATTTGCTCTATGTACGCAAAGCGTTTAATAAACTTCTCTATAGTATAATTTAATGCAAACTCGGGGTCAATGTCAAGGAATCTAGCAACATTTACAGAAGCAAATATTAAATCCCCTATTTCTTCTAGTATTTTTACCCTTTCTTTACCTTTATATACATTTTTTACTTCATAATATTCCTCTAAAACCTTACTCAAGGCATCTTCCACTTTATCCCAATCAAAACCAACCTTAGCAGCCTTTTTTTGAACTTTTTCTGCCCTCATTAATGCTGGTAAATTTTTAGGAACATGTTTTAATTCATCCGTATAACTTAATAAACCTTGCTCTTTTTTCTTTATTTTATCCCAACTTACCAAAACTTCTTCAGATGTATTTAACTTTATATTACTAAACACATGCGGATGCCTTAATATCATCTTGTTACAAATTTTTTCTATAACATCATTTATGTTGAAAAATCCTTGTTCTCTTCCTATTTGACAATGAAAAACTATTTGAAGTAATACATCTCCCAGTTCTTCAACTAATTTATCATCATTCTTTTCATCTATTGCTTCTAACACCTCATAGCTCTCTTCTACAAGATATTTTTTTAAACTTTCATGATTTTGTTCCTGATCCCATGGACATCCGTCTTCCGACCTTAATGTATTCATTATTTCTAGTAAATCATTGAAATCTTTTTTCACTTCTAAGTTCTTAGGCACATACAATGAAGTCAAATAGTCTACATCATCTTGTCTATCTAGCTCATATAGTAGTATTTTTCTAATACTCTCTAAGCCTTTAATTCCTGCTGCTCTAACAAAATAAATTTCAGTATCATCTGGATAATATTCCATTAAAGCAAGTTTTACTTCAGAAGCTATAAATTTATCATATACTTGAGTTATTATAGTTCCTATTCTTTTATCAAAAATCTGAGTTTTAATATCAAAAGCATCTACTACCTTCATTCCTTCTATTGGGTCTATTTTTAAGCTTTCCATAAGAACGTCTATAAAGCTTACTGCAGTAAATATTTCTGTTTCTATTGATTTTTTTTCACAAATTTTCAATAACATATTTACAGATTTTTCAGCTACTAATGGATGGCCTGGAACAGCATATACTATACTTTTATATTCTAACTCTTTATTAATTAAGTCCTCAGCTATGGAACTATACACTTCATCAAAATTTTCGTATTCTTCATATTTATGATCATAAGTTTCAAATTTTATACCCTGTTCTTGTAAAAGCTGTACCGTAGGGTGTTTTTCTGTTCTTAAATAAATTTTCGAAGAATTTTTTAATACATCCAGAGTGCCTATAGTAATAGCCTCTTTAGCTCCAGGTCCTAATCCAACTATTTTTATCATCTAAATTCTCTCTCCTTTATCTTCTAAAAAGCTTATTTTTAATATAACCATATTTAAATATTCCAAGTATAACTATAAGTATAACATATATAATTATACCTGAAAGTATAGCAAGAAGACATGCTATTCGGCTACTTATGGTATAATTATAGACATTCATATAAATAATTACAACTGATATTGTCATTAAAACAGATGCAAAAGCAGGTTTTATAATAACCTCAAAATACTTTATATTAATATTCAATTTTCTTTTAAGTAATCTTATATTTAGCATTGATGCCACTATATATCCGCACACACTACCCAATACCGCGCCATATATATGTATATTAGGCATTGGAACCGCCACTATGGTAATTGTGGTTTTTATTATACATCCAATAGCTAAATTTACTATTGGCATAACATACTCCCCTACGCCTTGTAAAATGGCTGTGGAGGTTTGTGCTAATATTATAAAAGGTATGGATATCGCTGAATATTGTAATATTTTAAACCCTGAAGACTGTCCAGGAAATATTAAATCTAAAATTGGGTAAGCAAGATTATACAATCCGAAAAAGGATGGTAGTGCTATAATCATTGACAATTTAATTGCTAAATCTACTTTGTTTATAACTTCAAGTTTTTTATTTAATACATGCGCTTCTGCAATTATTGGCATTAAAGATGCACATAATGCTGCTGAAAGTGTTAAGGGGACATTAATCATAATAAAAGCTTTTCCTGTAAGTTGTCCATATAATATAGTAGCCTGTTTATAGCTAAATCCTGCTAAAAGTAATTTTTGCGGAACTACTGCTGAGTCTATAAGACTCATTATACTACTAACTGCCGCACCTAAGGAAACAGGTATAGCTATATATAACAACTTGCTCATAATTTCTAGATTATTAGAAATTACCTTAACTCTAAATTCTTTTCTTATACCTATATATTTTATCAGTAGATATATTCCTGCAAACAACCCTCCTGCTGCTGCACCAAGCGCAGCTCCTCCCGCGGAGTACTCAATTCCTCTAGGCAAAAGTATATACGCAAGTCCTACGCCAACTATTACTCTTCCTATCTGCTCTATTATCTGTGAAACTGCAGTATAATTCATATTTTGTAATCCTTGAAAAAAACCTCTAAATGCACTCATTACAGATATAAATATAGGTGCGAAAGCAATAGCTACTAAAGAATAATATGATTTTTCATCCCATTTTAAAAACATTATAATAGGTTTAGAGAAAATAAGTAGTAATCCAGTAAACCCAGCTCCCAAAATAAACATAAGAAGTATAGCCTTCCTTAAAACCTGTATTACTCCTTCATGATCATTTACAGCATTTCTTTCTGATACCATTTTAGATATTGCCACTGGTATTCCTGATGCAGCAGCAATAAAAAACATATATAAAGGAAAAGACATTTGGTAATATCCTACTCCTTCATCTCCTATAAGCATTTGTAATGGCCATCTAAAAAAAAGGCCTAAAAATTTTGCTATAATTCCTGCTAATCCTAAAATAAATGTACCTTTAAGCAGTGACTGTTTTTTCATAAAAATACCCCCAATTGTTCACTTTACGAGTAAGGTTTTTAATATTAATGTTTTCTATGTTTATAATTATTTAAACTTAGAGAGTATTATTCCCTTATAGGTGAATATTTTTTATATTTGTGTCAATAATCCTGTATAGACAAAAAAATAAATAATGGCAGCATAGCTGCCATTATTTATTGTTCCATTTGTTTACCTATGAAAGACGATGCAGTTTCAGCTAATTTACTTTCAACCTCCCCAAATTTTTTTCCTTCATCCCTAGACACTATAATTACGGCTCCAATTGCATCACCTTCCGCTAATATTGGTGAAACTACTTGTGCTGAATATTTTCCTTCAATTTCTTCATCATCATATAAAGCCACTGGCTTTTCTTTTCCATCTGAAAAAGATATAGTTTTTCTATCTTCTATTATCTTTTCAAGATCGCTGCTTATTTTCTTTTCTAAATATTCTTTTTTAGTAGCACCACTTATAGATATTATACTGTCTTTATCACATATAATTACTATGTTACCTATAGTTTGCTGTAGAGATTCTGTATATCCTTTTGAAAAATCACTTAATTCTCCAATTGGAGAATATTTTTTAAGTATAACTCCCCCTTCTCTATCAGTAAAAATTTCAAGAGGATCTCCTTCTCTTATTCTAAGAGTCCTTCTTATTTCTTTTGGTATGACTACTCTACCTAAATCGTCTATACGTCTAACAATACCTGTTGCTTTCATTGTTTCTACCTCCTAAACCTAATATAAATATGACTTGTATTAATATTATCTTTCTAAATATGAAATTTTATGCACAATTGTTATTTAAATTAGTATTTAATTGAACTAAAAAAAGCCACAGCATTTGAATGCTGTGGCTTTGGATAACTACATAAGATTTTTTTCATTCTTAGTTATTTTAGCTTCTTTCTTCCATTGATCAACTTTTTGTGTAAATATTTTTTGTTTCTCATCATTTTCAAGTTGTTTTTTTATTTGGTCTTTTACTGCGTCAAGTTTTTTAACAGGATATTCTTCTTTCTTTACACATTTTATTATATGATATCCATATCCAGTTTGAACAGGTGCTGATACAGCTCCCTCTTTTAATGCTATAGCACCAGCCATAAATTTAGGATCAAAACCTGAATCAACATAATTTACAGTTCCTAAATCTCCACCTTTATCCTTAGTTTGTGCATCTTGTGAAACTTCCTTAGCAACTTTTGCAAAATCTTCACCTTTGTCTAATCTAGCTTTTACTTTTTTAGCTTCATCCTCAGTTTTAAGTAATATATGTTTTAGAGTTATTTTATTAGGTTTTTCTGTAAACTGAGCTTGGTTAGCTTTGTAGTAATCTTGAATATTTTTATCATTGATTTTTACGTCCTTTGTTATGTTATCGCTAACATTTTTAAATGTTTCTTGACTCTTCATTTGAGTTAATAAAGAATCTTTAAAAGATTTTTCTGTGAAGTTTTGTTGTTTTAAAGCTTCCTGTAGTTTCTTTTCATCATCTCCGAATTGCTGTTTTTTGATATCAGCATATTGCTTATCTACTTCAGTCTTTATTTTTG
>CAZKOJ010000189.1:0-7041 GCA_964554365.1 uncultured Clostridium sp.
CTTATTCAAACTATGGATAATGCAGGGGGATTGGGTACACCAGCTACTCGTGCAGACATAATTGAAAAATTATTTAATAGTTTTTCTATGGAAAGAAAGGGTAAAGAGATAGTACCAACTTCTAAAGGAATACAATTAGTTGAATTAGTACCTTCAGATTTAAAATCTCCAGAGCTTACAGCAAAATGGGAGCAGCAGCTTTTTGAAATAAGTAAAGGAAAAGTTAATGCTAATTCTTTTGTTGCAGGTATGAGAGACTATGCTTCAAAAATGGTTTCAAGTGTAATTGCTAGCACAGACAAATATAAACATGATAACCTTAGTAGAGAAAAATGCCCAAATTGTGGTAAGTACCTATTAGAGGTAAAAGGGAAAAACGGTAAAATGTTAGTTTGCCAAGATAGAGATTGTGGATATAGAAAAGCTACAGCCAAAATAAGTAATGCCAGATGCCCTCAGTGTCATAAAAAAATGGAACTTAGAGGAGAAGGAGAAGGCAAAATATTTGTGTGTGGCTGTGGATATAGAGAGAAACTAAGTTCCTTTAACAAAAGAAGAGAAAGTGAAGGAAATAAATTAGATAAAAGGGAAGTTAACAACTATTTAAGAAAGCAGAAAAAAGAAAATGATACTCCAGTAAATTCAGCATTAGCAGATGCATTAGCTAAATTAAATTTAAAGTAATAAAAAGAGAAGAAAGATTACAAGAGAAAGAATGGTTAAACATTCCCTTCGCTTGTAGTCATAGAATAATAAGGGAGTTTTTTTGTAACTATTCAGCTATTAAAATAGTAGCTGAATAGTTACCTTTTTTTGTTATAAGAAATTTTTTACAATTAAGCATATATTTATTGAAAAAATATAACAATTCATAAATTTACACCTAAAATTATGTTATTATCATAATTTTTTTGATATACTACTAGTATTGTATTAAATACTAAACTAATTAACTAATGAAGATTATTAATTATATTTATGAATAATTTGGTGTATAAGTTTAATAATCCATTGATTTCTATTTTAAGTAATATTATAATAATGTAGTTAATTTTTAATTTGGCATAAATATAGTTTTTTATTATGTTACTAATGAAAAAATTACGTAGATAGTGTTACATATAAACTATCTTCATAAAAAGAATTAAGAAGGAGGACAAGTATGAGTATAACTGAAATATCCGTAAAAAGGCCAACCTCAATATGGATGGCAGTAGTTTTGATGCTTGCATTAGGTGTCATTGGATATAAAAGCATGGGAGCAAATTTATTACCATCTATGAATTCAACTAATATATCAGTAAGGACTAGTTACAATGGAGCTAGTGCAGAAGATATTAAGGAAGATATTATAAAACCTATTGAGGATGCAGTATCTGGAATAAGTGGAGTTGATACAGTTAATTCCAGTGCATCAGAAGGAAGCGGTACAGTTTCAATAAGCTTCAAAAGCACAGTAGATTCTAATACAGCTTATTTAGATGTTCAAAAAGCAGTTCAAAATGTATCTGGTAAGCTTCCCAAAAATGCTGATAAACCTACCTTGGATAAACGGGACTCTAGTGCTATGCCAATTTTAATCCTTGCAGTAACTGGAAGTTCTAATGATTCTGAGCTTTACAACGAAGCTGATAAAATAAAAGAAGAACTAGAAAAGGTAACAGGAGTAGCAACTGTAAACCTTATGGGTGGAAATACAAAACAATTAATGATAAAACTTGATAAAACTGCCATGGATTATTATGGTGTAAGTATTAATACCATAACGCAAAAACTTCAATCAAGTAATGTAGATGTACCAGGTGGAAAAATTACGCAGGATAATATGACTGAAACTGTAAAAGTCATTGGTCAATTTAAAAATATTGATACAGTGAAAAATTTATTAATATCAACATCATCTGGAGGAAACATACGTCTTTCAGATGTAGCTAAAATAGATTTGGAGCTTCCTGAGGCTGAGGCATTAGCAAGATATAAGAATAAGAAAACTATAGGAATTATGATCACAAAACAGAGTGATGCCAATATAGTAACAGTAGCTAATGGTGTAAAGAAACAATTAGAAGAAATTAAAAAAACTACAACTAAAGGAACTAATGTAGAGGTTGCATTTGACAATACTACTTTTATTACTTCAGCACTTACTGAAATAAAACACAACCTTATAGAAGGAATTATAACTACTGCAATAGTTCTATATTTATTTTTCAGAAGTCTTCGTTCTTCAATGGTGGTTCTGGTAGCTATACCAACATCACTTGTAGCAACTTTTTTTGTAATGTATGAATTCCATTTTAGTTTAAATATGATGTCTATGATGGGTTTATCTTTAGTTATAGGTAGTTTGGTAGATGACTCCATTGTAGTAATAGAAAGTATACAAAGGCATTTGGATATGGGGGAAAACCTTATAGATGCAGCTATTAACGGTCGTAAAGAAATAGGGCTTGCTGCTATTGCTATAAGTCTTTGTGATGTAGTTATGTTTGCACCTATTGCCTTTATGTCAGGTACCATAGGTCAGATTTTTAAAGAATTTGGTATAACAATAGCTATAGCTACAATATTTTCTCTCATAGTTTCATTTACAGTTACTCCAATGCTTTCATCTGTGGCACTTAAAAGGGTTACCAAGAAAGAAAAGGAAGAAAAAGATAGATTACATGAAAAAAGTTTATTTAATAAAGTTATAAAAGTTTATAAAAAAACTATTGTATGGTCATTAAACAACAGGTGGAAAGTTTTAGTTACTTCTATAATAGCTATAATATTCAGCGTATCACTTATTCCAATGGGATTAATAGGGACAGAATTTATGGCTACAACTGATCAAAGCTTTTTTTCTGTAGATATAAAACTTACTTCAGGTTCTACTTTAAAGCAGACAGATGCTAAGGTAGCTCAAATAGAAAATTATTTAAATAAAACTAAAGAAGTAAAAAACTATATTTCAATGGTTGGAGCAGGTGGACAAGGAGATTCCGGTTCAGCTACAGGACAACTTTATGTTAACTTAGTTTCTAAGAAAGAACGTAAAAAGAGTCAGACTGAAGTTGCAAAAGAGCTTCGTGAATTTGGTAAAAAGATACCAGGAATAGATTTTAATGTATCAGAATCGGATAGTAGTGGTGGAACTGGTAAACCAATATCTATTCAAATAAAGGGAAAAAATCAAGATACTTTAAAGGAATTATCAAATGAAGTTGAAAAATTATTAAAAGCAACTTCTGGAACAACAGATATATCAAATTCAACAAAAGTAACAAATAGTGAAATAAAAATAAATGTAGATAGTTTGGCGGCTTCTAGCTATGGACTTACTACTACAGATATAGGTAGTGTTATAAGAGTTGCATTATCTGGAAGTCAAGTGGGAGTGTATAGATCGAACGATGAAGAAAATGATATAATGCTTAAATTTATAAAAGGAGAAGTAAAAACTGTTGAAGATATTAAAAATATTAAAATATTAAATTCTTCTGGACAGCAAATACCAATAAGTCAGGTTGCAAGTGTTGAAAAAGCAGATACTGCTCCATCTATATCAAGAGAATCGAAACAGGACATAGTTACTATAAGTGCTAATGTTCAAGGAAGGGTAGTTGGAACGGTTAATAAGGATATTAATGCTAAAATAAAATCTCTTACAGTACCTTCAGGATACACCATAACTGCTGGTGGAGATCAAAAAAGCATGGGAGAGGCAGCAAATTCTCTTGGGCTAGCATTACTAGCTTCAATAGCTCTTATATATATGATACTTGTGGTACTCTACGAATCTTTCTTAACGCCAGCCATAAGAATGGTGGCATTACCTTTTGCTTTAATGGGAGCTTTGCTTGCATTAGCATTAACAGGACAAACACTAAATGTAATGTCAGCTATTGGAATAATTATGCTTGAAGGGTTATCATCCAAAAATGGTACTCTGCTGATAGATTATACCAATACACTTATGAAAAGGGGTATGAGTTTAAAAGATGCCCTCATAGAATCAGGTGTTACTAGATTGAGACCTATAATAATGACAACTGCTACAATGATAGTGGCTATGATTCCAGTGGCTATATCATTAGGCGAAGGAAGCGAGATGAAACAGAGTATGGGTATAGTAATAATAGGTGGTATGATTATATCAACTATAGCTACACCTATTGTACTGCCAGTAATTTATACACTTATGGATGATTTAACAAATTTCCTTTTTAAAAAAAAGAGAGGCAAAAATGTAAAGGAGGTAGAAAAATATGAATTTTAAAAATTTAAATATAAAAAAGTTTGTTACAAGAAAAAATCTAATATTTGTAATTTTAATTGTGGTCATTGCTGTTGCAGCCGTTGGAATTCGTAACCATGCAAAAAATAAAAAAGTAGAAACAAAACAAGAAATTAAAAATGTAAAAACACAAAAGATAACATTTGGTTCAATATCTAGTAATGTGGAATATGCAGGTAGTTTAAAGCCGGCAAAAGAAGTAGCTGTTTTACCTAAAGATGGAGGAAAGGTTGTTAGTGTTAATGTTAATGTTGGAGATAAAGTTACAGTGGGACAAACATTATTTACATTAGATACTTCGGAAGCTACAGCTAGCCTTCAGCAGCAGCAGGCAGCGTTGGATTCAGCCAATGTTAAATTACAACAAACAGGTGATTCAAATTTTTCAAAACAATTAACAAACTGTGAACAAGAAGTTTCTAATAAACAAATAAAGTATGATGCTGCAAAGAGAGATTATGAAAATTATCAAAAATTATATAATGCAGATGCTGTAGCAAAAAATGAATTAGATCAAAAAAAAGATTCATATGATTCTGCTAGTGTAGATTTAAATTCAGCACAACAAAACTTGAGTTTGTTTCAGAGTAAAATAGGACCTCAAGATACTAAAACTGCAGCAGCTGCTGTTACACAAGCACAAGCAGGGGTGAATTCTGCACAAATAAAAATAAACAATGCTACAGTTACATCACCTATTTCAGGAGTTGTATCAGCAAAAGATGTTGAAGTGGGAAAAATTGCTGGTGGACAATCAGGTTATGTTACTGTTATAGATTCAAGTACTGTAACTGCAGAAATAACTGTTCCAGATAAAATGATTGGGAAAATTAAAGTAGGCCAGTCAGTACCAGTAACTATAAATGCATTAGATAATAAAAAAATAACAGCTACTATAGATACAATTAGTCCTGCTGCTAATTCTAAAGATAATTGCTATACTGTAAAAGCTAAGATTGATAATGCAAATGGGGATATGAAAGCTGGTATGTTTGTTAAAGTATCATTAGAAGCTGATAATAAGGACAACGCATTAAGTGTTCCTAATCAAGCTATTAAGACAGAAAATGGTGTGAATTATATCTATTTAGTGGAAAATAGTAAGGTTAAAAAAGTAACTGTGAATACTGGAATTTCAAATGATAAATTCACAGAAGTATCAGGTAATATAAAACAAAGTGATGATATACTTACAGAAGGACAAAGCATATTAGCTGATGGTGAAAAGGTTAATAAACTTAAATAAGGTCTTTAAGGAAAGTGTATTTAGAATATGCATTAGATAAATTAAATTTTTAACAAATATTAGATTCCTATATATAAATTTGCTTTCTTATGTAAATTTATATATAGGAATTCTTTATTTTTTGGTGTAAAATTAGCTTATAATGAATTAAATTAAAATCTTATGAAAAATCAAAATTATATGTAGAATAAATTAAATATTTTTCGACTTTAAAGAATAAATTATGCAAAAAAATAGGGGTGATACTATGATAACCATTAGTGTTTGTGTAGGTAGTGCTTGTCATCTTAAAGGATCTTATAGTGTGATAGAAAGTTTTCAAACTTTGATTTGTAATTATAAATTAGAAGGTATTGTGGAATTAAAAGGAGCATTTTGCCTTGGACACTGTACAGAAGGTGTTTCTGTAAAAATTGATGAAGAAGAAGAAATATATTCTGTTAATGAAGAAAGTTCACAGCAGTTTTTTAAAGAGCAAGTTTTGGGGAGGATAAAATAATGCAATATATGAATTTTTCCAGTGCTAATTGTAAAAATTGTTATAAATGTCTTCGTTCATGTCCAGTTAAAGCTATAAAATTTGAGAATGAACAAGCTGAAATTGTAGAGGAGAGGTGTATAGCATGTAGTCATTGTCTTGCAATATGTCCTCAAAAGGCTAGACACATAGTCAGCGACTTGGAAAAAGTTAAACAAGCCATATATTCTGGAAAAAAAGTAATAGCAACCATAGCACCTTCCTTTGCAGGAGTTTTTGATATAAGTGCTGGTAAATTTGTTAGTTTGTTAAAAAAACTAGGATTTTCATATGTAGAAGAAACGGCAGCAGGAGCAGATATAGTTTCAGAGCTTTATAAAGAGTTTGTGGAAAATAACATAATGGATAATTATATATCAACAGCATGTCCTTCAACTAATTATATAATTGAGAAATATTTTCCTGATTTAATACCATATATGATTCCAACAGTATCACCAATGATTGCTCATGGAAAACTGCTCAGAAAGCTTTATGGTGAGGATAGTTTTATTGTATTTATTGGGCCCTGTATAGGTAAGAAAATAGAATCTGAAAGCTTTGTAAATAAAGATGTATTAGATGCAGTATTAACTTTTGAAGAAATCCCTGCGTGGGTAGAAAACTTAAATATAAATACGGATGAATTAAATGAAATTGAGTTTGACAGAAACTCTTTCAAAAATGGAAGAAACTATCCATTATTTGGAGGTATAGTAAAGTGTGTAGGTTCTATTTTAGAGGATAAGGGGTTAGAGATTATATCTGTGAGTGGTACAGAAGAATGCATAGAATTATTCAAAAGCATGCAAAAGGGAGAAGTGCCTAATGCTTTTATTGAAGTTAGTGCTTGCAAAGGAAGCTGCATTGGTGGTCCTGGAATGATTAATAATGAAAAGGGATATTATAGACGAGTTCAAAAGGTTAAAAATTATATTAACAGTAATTCCAGTATTGGTGAGTATAGGTTAATTGAGGACAAAAATATAGATTTTTCTA
>CAZKOJ010000190.1:0-6862 GCA_964554365.1 uncultured Clostridium sp.
CCAAGGACGGGCTGATCGAGTGGGTAGGTAGTTTTAAATAAGAGAAGCATTAGGCATTCTTAATAAACGGACGATTTTTCAAATAATATATTCAAGCGTAGGCCACTCTAAATTTGCATCGTAATACGCTTATATTTTGTTTTTACCATCTTCAGCAGCAATTTGAGCTTTAGTTTGCTGCTCCATATTTAATGCTGAATTTTCCATAGCTTTAAATGCTACTGAAAGCATAAGTTTTATTCTGTTAAGTTGGTTAACTTCACTAGCACCTGGATCGTAATCTATAGCTGCTATATTAGTTCCTGGATATAGTCTTCTAAGTTCTTTTATCATTCCCTTACCAGTTACATGATTAGGCAAGCAGGCAAAAGGTTGCATACATATTATATTCTTAGCTCCACTTTCTATAAGCTCTACCATTTCTGCTGTAAGGAACCACCCCTCTCCAGTTTGATTCCCTAAAGAAACTATAGGAGATGCCCCTTCAGCTAATTTTTTTATATCCACAAATGGAGTAAATCTTTTACTATTGGCTAATGCCTTCTTCATATTCCTTCTAAAATATTCAATAAACCTTATAGCAAAATTTCTAATAAGCTTGCTCTTTCTATCACCTGATAAATATAAGTATTTGAAATTTGCATCATATGCACAATAAAGAAAAAAATCCATTAAATCTGGTACTACGGCCTCTGCCCCTTCTCTTTCGATTATACCTACTATATTATTATTAGCTGTAGGATGGAATTTCACAAGTATTTCTCCGACTATTCCAACCTTAGGCTTTTTAATATTATTTATTTCAAGATTATCAAAGTCCTGAACTATATTATATATATTTTCTTTAAACTTTTTATGGTTACCATCCCTAACATTTTTTTTGCATTTTTCTATCCATTTCTCGTATAAAATATTAGCTGAGCCAATTATTTTTTCGTAAGGCCTAATTCTGTACAATACTCTTATAAATAAGTCTCCATAGAGTAATGCAATAATAGCTTTATTTACAAGTCCAAAACTAATTTTAAACCCTGGATTTTTTTCAATTCCAACAAAGTTTGCAGATATCACTGGCACATTAGACATTCCTGCTTCCGTTAATGCTTTCCTTAAAAAACCTATATAATTAGTAGCCCTACATCCTCCTCCTGTCTGAGATATTATTACAGATGTATTATTCAAATCATATTTTCCTGATTTAAGTGCTTCAATTAGCTGTCCTACAACTATAATTGAAGGATAACAAGCATCATTATTTACATATCTTAAGCCTTCATCTACAGCTTTTTTATCAACCGAAGGAAGCACCTCTAAATTATATCCTGAAGCTTTAAATGCTTCCTCTACAAATTGAAAATGTATGGGAGACATTTGAGGACATAAAATTGTATGCTTTTTCCTCATTTCCTTTGTAAAAACTACTCTTTTATCCCATTTTATCGCCTTATTAGGTTTAAATCCCATATTATCTCTTTCACCTAAAGCAGCTTTTAAAGATCTTATTCTAATTTTTATTGCACCTAAATTACTTCCTTCATCTATTTTTAGCACTGTATAAATTTTCTCATAAACATTTAAGATTTCTTGAACCTGATCTGTAGTCACTGCATCTAAACCACATCCAAAAGAATTTAGCTGTATTAGTTCTAAGTTTTTTTGCGTAGCTACAAAACTTGCTGCTGAATATAATCTTGAATGATATACCCATTGATCCACAACCCTTAGAGGTCTTTCTATGATTCCAAGATGAGCAATGGAATCTTCTGTAAGTACCGCCATTCCATAAGATGTAATTATATTTGGTATACCATGATTTATTTCTGGATCCACATGATAGGGTCTCCCTGCAAGTACTATTCCTCTTCTTCCTGTTTCCTTAAGATATCTAAGTACTTCTTTACCCTTTGTTTTTATGTCCTCTTTAGCATGTTGATCTTCTTTATATGCTTTATCTACAGCCAAGGCAATTTCTGTAATAGATATATTAAAACTTTTTAGCTCCTGAAAAAGCCGTTTTATTAATTTTTTACTATTGTCTATAGGTAAAAATGGATTCATAAATTTAATATTTTTATTCCTTAATACATCCATATTATTTTTAATCACTTCTGGATAAGAAGTAACTATAGGACAATTATAATTATTGTCTGCTTCCATACATTCTTTCTGTTCATAAGGAATGCACGGATAAAATATGAAATTTAACCCTTTGTTTACCAAACTCATTATATGACCATGTACTATTTTAGCTGGATAACATGCAGACTCTGATGGTATAGTTTCTATTCCTAACTCATACAACTGTTTTGATGATCTTGGTGATAACTCTACTCTAAATCCTAGCTCTGTAAAAAATGTAAACCAGAAAGGATAGTTTTCATACATATTTAAAACTCTCGGTATGCCAACCTGTCCTCTTTTTGCTTTTTCTAATTTCGTAGGTGTATAGTCAAAAATTCTTTTATATTTATAATCAAAAAGATTCGGTATATTGCTAGTTTTATGTTCTAATCCAATTCCTCTTTCACACCTATTTCCAGACACAAATTCTCTATCATCTGAAAACTTATTTATAGTTAAAAGACAATTATTTGCGCATTTTCCACATCTTTTCATCAGTACATTCGCATTAAAATTATCCAACTCATGAAGTTGAAGTAAAGAGGTCTTATATCCAATTTTAAATTTTTCTTTAGCAATTAAGCTAGCTCCGAAAGCGCCCATAATCCCTGCTATATCTGGTCTTATTGCCTCTCTTTCTGATATAAGTTCAAAAGCTCTTAAAACAGATTTATTATAAAAAGTTCCACCTTGAACAATTATTTTATTTCCAAGTTCTTTCGGATTTCTTATTTTTATAACTTTAAACAAAGCATTCTTTATTACAGAATAAGCAAGTCCTGCAGATATATCGCCTACATCTGCTCCTTCCTTTTGTGCCTGTTTAACTTTTGAATTCATAAATACTGTACATCTAGATCCTAAGTCTACAGGCCTTTTAGATTCGGTAGCCGCCTGTGCAAAATCTTTTACATCCATATTTAATGAATGAGCAAAAGTTTCTATAAAAGACCCACATCCTGATGAACAGGCTTCATTCAACATTATACTATCAATTACTCCATTTTTTATTTTTAAGCATTTCATATCCTGTCCACCTATGTCCAAGATAAAATCTACACCTGGGTTAAAGAACTCTGCTGCTTTATAATGTGATACAGTTTCTACTTCTCCTATATCTACAGATAAGGCGGCTTTTATAAGTGCTTCTCCATATCCCGTTATAGCGGAATTCACTATTTTAGCATTTATAGGCAATTTCTTATATAAGTCTTTCAGTATTTTTACAGCTGATTTTAGTGGACTTCCTTCATTACTTCCATAGAAAGAATAAAGCAAATTTCCCTCCTCATCTATGAGTGCTGCTTTTGTTGTAGTAGACCCTGCATCTATACCCAAATAGCAATTCCCACTAAAATTTTGTAATTCTCTTCTTTTTACTACATACTTATTATGTCTTTCATTAAATTTTTCAAATTCTAGCTCATCTTTAAAAAGAGGCCTAAGTGTTTCAACTTCATCGTTAAAAACCTTATCTAATTGAGGTAGCTTTTCTACTAAAGATTCAAAAGAATTAATAGCTTCCTTTTTAGATGAAAGGGCAGCTCCCATAGCTACGAATAACTGTGAGTTTTTAGGAAATATAACCTGCTTTTCTGTTAAATTTAAAGTCTCTACAAACCTTTTTCTTAATTCAGATAAAAAGTAAAGTGGTCCACCTAAAAATGCTACATTACCTTTAATAGACTTACCACATGCAAGCCCACTTATAGTTTGATTAACTACTGATTGAAATATAGATGCCGCCACATCCTCCTTAGCAGCCCCTTCATTTAAAATTGGCTGTATGTCGGTTTTAGCAAAAACTCCACACCTAGCTGCAATAGGATAAATAACTTTGTATCCTTTTGCAAACTCATTAAGCCCTTCAGCATCTGTTTGCAAAAGTGAAGCCATCTGGTCTATAAAAGCACCAGTACCACCAGCACAAGTGCCATTCATTCTCTGGTCTATACCATCATCAAAAAAAGTTATTTTAGCATCTTCTCCTCCAAGTTCTATAGCTACATCTGTGCTTGGAATAAATCTTTCTATGGTATGTGTACAAGCTATTACTTCTTGAATAAAAGGAATATTAAGCCATTTTGATACCGATAATCCTCCAGATCCTGTTACCATTATTGTAATATTTGCATTTTTAAAGTGTTCATATGCTTCTTTTACAATGCTTGCTATAGTACTTTTTATATCTGAAAAATGTCTTTGATATCGATCGTATATTATACTATCCTTATGATCAGAAACAACCACCTTTACAGTAGTAGATCCTACGTCAAGACCAATGTGAAATAAGTTCATCATAAATCATATCACCTTTTACAAATTAATAAAAATTTATGGAAAATACATATTTAAAACAATACTTACAATTTTATATTGACTCATATGTTTGTGTAATTATTCAATGTAGTATCTTTTAAATGTATTTTTAATAATAGATATGTAATCTATAAGCAAAAAAATAACCATATTGTTTAAATATACGGTTATTATATAATTTTGATAAAATTAATTCTAGTTCATTAATTTATCTATTTACTACATTATACAATATAATAATTTTTTAATTTACATTTGAGTATATATTTATAGTGTTGAGTATTTTCGCATTTAATTATAATTTTACTATATTAATATTATAACATATATTTACTATTATATATTACATATTTTTTATTTTTTATTTTACTCATATTAAATTTTACTCTTTAGGCATCCGAAAGAAAATAACTAGTCAAAAATTCTGAATATATTTTATGTTAGACGAAGAGCCATGACCCGCGCATAGTAGACTCTGTAAGGGTTATGGCGATGAAACTTAGAAACCGTCATCCGATTGGTAAACATAGGACAAAGTAGACCAGAATACTGACTAGTTATTTTTTGAAGATGCCTTAACACTATATTATAGCATTTCATATAATAAAACAAAGGCTTACCTTAAATGAAATAAGGAGATGATGTTTTGAATAAAGTATCTGTAAAACATATTTATATGAATTATCATTCTTTAAAAAATTTCACTAAAGCAATAAATGATATAACGTTCACTGTTGGTGAGGGTGAATTTCTAAGTATAGTTGGACCTTCCGGTTGTGGAAAATCAACTATTTTAAATATAATAGCTGGACTCCTTAACCCCTCCTTCGGCGAAATTTATATAGATGATGAAAAATTTACTTCTGTTTCACCTAAAATGGGATATATGTTTCAGCGTGATCAACTATTTCAATGGCTTAATGTATGGGAAAATATACTTTTAGGTATTAAAATCCAGCATAAAAATATAGGTAACTATAAAGAAAACTTAAATAATTTACTTAAAGATTATGGATTATGGGATTTTAGATTTCACTATCCTGATGAACTTTCTGGCGGAATGAGACAAAAAGTAGCACTTATAAGAACCCTTGCTTTAAATCCTGAAGTTTTACTATTAGACGAACCATTTTCAGCACTAGACTATCAAACTCGTCTCAATATAAGTGACGAAATATTTAGAATAATAAAAAAAGAAGGAAAAACTGCTATTATGGTAACTCATGATATATCAGAAGCCATTGCTATGTCTAATAGAATCATAGTGTTATCTAAAAGACCTGCTGAAATAAAAAAAATTTTTAATATAGAATTTTCAGTGCCTCATGATTCACCGCTAAAATGTAGAGAAGAACCGGAATTTAGAATTTATTTCAATAATATATGGAAGGAGTTAAATTCATAATGATAGATGAAGCAAAAGAGCATGTATTATATATTAACAATGTAAAAAAAGTGAAACGAAAAATAGTTCTCACTAGATTATTAATTTTGATATCAATTTTTCTCCTGTGGGAAATATGTGGAGATCTAAATTGGATAGATCCTTTTCTAACCAGTACACCATCCAGAATGTGGAAAAGTTTTCTGAAATTATATGCCGAAGGAACTTTATTTAAACATATATGGATTACATGCTTTGAAACTGTATTAGGATTTTTGCTTGGTACTATATTTGGCACTTTAATAGCCATACTTTTATGGTGGTCGGATTTTATTTCTAAAGTATTAGACCCCTATATTGTAGTACTTAATGCTCTTCCTAAAGTAGCGCTAGCACCTATTATAATTTTTTGGGTTGGTAATGGAATCACTGCAATAATTGTAGTAGCACTCCTCATATCTATAATAGTTACAATAATAACTGTGTTAAATGGTTTTAGAGAGGTAAATATTGATAAAATAAAGCTTCTTAAAACCTTTGGTGCTTCTAAGTTACAAATACTAACTCATCTTATAATTCCTGCTTCAATTCCTACGTTAGTTTCTGCATTAAAAATAAATGTTGGACTTTCTTGGGTAGGAGTTATTATGGGTGAGTTTTTAGTAGCTAAGGAAGGTCTTGGCTTCCTTATAATCTTTGGTGGACAAATTTCTCAATTAGATACAGTTATGTTAAGCATATTGATATTATCACTTTTAGCTTATTTAATGTATGAATGCGTTGAACTTATTGAAAAAAAACTTGGGGCAAAACCCCAGCATTAATTTATTACTCAGTATAAGCGTATTACGACACAAATTTAGAGTGGCCTGCAACTTAAATATATTATTCTAAAAACCATCCGTTTATTAAGAAGGCCTAATGCTTCACTTATTTAAAACTACCTACCCACTCGATCAGCCCGTCCTTGGGCTCCTCGTGGTTTCAATCTTCCTGATTGAAATTACGGTAGTTTAAAAACGTTAAGCATAAGGCCTT
>CAZKOJ010000191.1:0-6768 GCA_964554365.1 uncultured Clostridium sp.
GTCTATTAACTGCAAGAGGATATTCTGCTCTTATATATATAACTCCTTTTGAAGCACCAATAGCATATCCTGCAATGGCCATAGCTTCTAGTACACTGTGCGGGTCACCTTCTAGTATGGTACGATCCATAAATGCACCAGGATCTCCTTCATCAGCATTACAAATTATATATTTTTGGTCAGCATCGTATACTTTAGCAAAAGACCATTTTTTACCTGTAGGGAAACCTCCGCCTCCTCTACCTCTTAAACCTGAATCTATAATCAATTTTATAACATCATCAGGACTCATTTCTGTAAGACATTTTCCAAGAGCCATATAGCCTTTGGTTGCAATACTTTCAGTTATATCTTCTGGGTTTATTAAACCACAGTTTCTAAGAGCAATTCTATTCTGTTTTTTATAGAAAGACATTTCATCTTGTCTTTTTACTTTTTGCTTTATAGAAGGCTCTTCATATAAAAGATTAGATAGTATTTTTCCTTTTAATAGATGTTCAGTAACTATATCATAAGCATCTTCAGGTGTAACATGAACATAAAACACATTATCTGGACTTATTTTAACAATAGGGCCTTTTTCACAAAAGCCGAAGCATCCAGTAATTTCTACAGTAACTTCATCTGACAGACCAGCTTTTTCCACTTCTAATTTTAAGTTGGATACAATTTTATCACCTTCTGCAGATTTACATCCAGTTCCTCCACAAACAGTGACATAACGTGTACATCTTTTATTTTCAACAGCAAGCTCGTCCTCTAAAGTCGCTTGTCTAATTTCTAATTTTTTAGAATATTGAAAACATGAATTTTGCAGTTCTTCATAAGAATTGATTTTGTTCAATGTCACTTCCCCCTATTCTTTATATTCATCTAAAATTTTATCTACCATTTGTTTTGTAAAATGACCATAAACTTTATCATTTACTGTTACTACAGGAGCAAGTCCACATGCACCTACGCATCTTAACACCTGAATAGTGTATTTTCCATCAGAAGTAGTTTCACCTACTTTAATATCTAATTTTTTTTCAAATTCTTCTAGTACATCTCCTGAACCTTTAACAAAACAAGCAGTTCCCATACATACATTTATAACGTATTTGCCTGTTGGTTCTTCTGTAAAATATGAGTAAAAAGTAACAACACCATTAACTTTAGATACAGGTATACTCAGTTTTTTAGCTACGAAAATTTGAACGTCTTTTGATAGATACCCAAATATATGCTGGGCTTCATGTAGAACTGAAATTAAGGATCCTTTTTTATCGGAAATATTGTCAATAAACTGTTCAAGTTGTTTGAAGTATTCTTCACTTAAATTATTGCAACACACTAAGGTAAACCCCCTTCAGATGTATAATTTTTTTATATGATTAAATTATATCAAACTTTTTCAAAAAATAAAGAGTTTTTTTGAAAAAAACATAAGAAAAAATAAGAAAATTATGTAAAAAATAAAAAAACACAGTAATTATCACGAATTAACTACAAAATTCGACAAATAAAATACAAAAATAAGGTTAGATTTTAAAATGTATTCTAAATTACTAAAAATAGCATAAAAAAAGATTGTTAATTTTATGTTATTTTCAGATTGTGCTAATAATGAATTTTCGAATTTTAATGAAAAAAATTCTATAGTATATTATAATGTTTAATATATTAAGATTGCATCGGAGGTAGTGATTATGGTTAAATTTACAAATAATAAGAAATTAGGTGAATGTAATTGAAGTTTGAAGACTTATTGAAAATAGCTTTAATTTGCGCATCTGTTATTCAATTTTATTTATCTTTTATTAAAGGGAGAAATAGAGGAAAAGAATACGGAGATATATTATTAAAATTAAATATGGACAATTTCAAGAGAAAATTTTTAGCAGCATTGCTTATTGGTATATGTATTTATTTCGTTTATGCTATGATAAAAAATCAATTTTCAATAGTAGAAGTATTTATAGTAGCATATTTCCTTTTAAGCATATATGATTTTAGTAAAATTAAAATTATAACATCCAAAGGAATAGGTCAAAAGAGTCTTTATAGCAACTCCTATTATAATTTTACTGAATGGAATAAGGTTATAAAATGGCAGTGGTCTGAAAAAAATAAGAATATGCTTTTAATTAGCATTAAAAAAGAACATGGAGTAGTTACTAAAGAATGGCAAGTCTTAAATTTTGAAAAAGAAACTATTAAGAATATTTTTGAAGAAAATGTAAACATCGAAGTGTAAAAAAAGAGTTTTCTACTTAATTAAAGTAGAAAACTCTTTTTTATACTTTGGAACCTATATTTATTATATCTTTTATAACTTCACCGCCTATTATCATGCCTGCAACAGGTGGAACAAAAGAAATGCTGCCTGGTATTTGACGTTTTACTGCACATTTTTTGGTGCCGCCAGAACATACGCATCCTTCCTTACAAGTTACAACTTCTTCTAACTTAGGTTTTGTAGGCATTTCTTCTGAATAAAGAACCTTTAAATTTTCTACTCCTCTTTTTCTTAATTCATAGCGCATAACTTTTGCAAGAGGACATATTTTTGTTTTATATATATCTGATATTTTAAATCCAGTAGGGTCTAATTTATTTCCAGTACCCATGCAGCTAATTATATTTATATTATGATTTTTACACCAAACTACTAGAGCTAATTTTGATGAAACTGTATCAATAGCATCAACTACATAAGTGGTGTTAAGTGGTATTATATCGGCTATGCTATCCTCCTTTACAAAAGTTTGATGAATTTCTACTTTACATTTAGGGTTTATATCTAAAGCCCTTTGTTTTAATATTTCTACTTTGGATTTGCCTAAAGTAGAAAGACTTGCATGTATTTGTCTGTTTATATTGGTTAGACAGATGGTATCATCGTCTACTAGGATAAGGTGACCTACACCAGCTCTTACTAGAGCTTCAAAAGTAAAGCTTCCCACCCCACCTAAACCAAAAATAACAATTGTGCTGTTCTCTAATTTTTTTAAGGCATCATTGCCTATTAATAACTCAGTTCTTGAAAGTGAATGCTGTTTCATAATGTATCTCCTTTAGAAATAAGATTAAAACATGATCTTACGCATTATAGTATATAATACTATAAGCAAATGTCAATATAATATAATTAAATTGTTTATTGTAGATTATCGAAAGAAATTATATTTAAACAAAAATGAAAAGTATTAGGGGTAGAAAAACCTTTTGTGTAAAAATTTATTTATATCACAATTGAATAATAGTTATTAGTAAACTATACTTAGAATAAGTATAAAAATTATTTTAAATTAAGGCATCAAAAGAAAATAGACTAGCCTACTTACTAGTTATTTTTGAAGGTGCCTAACATAGTTAGATGTGACAAATATACCAGAAAGGAGAGAAGAGAATGGGTAGAGATTTTAACTACAATATAATGTATGAAATTAAGGAGAGGTGGTCTCCGAGGGCTATAAGTATTAGAAAAATAAAAGAAAAAGATATTTGGGCCATATTGGAAGCGGCTAGATATGCACCTTCCTGCTTTAATCAGCAACCTTGGAAATTTATTGTGGCCATTAAAGATGAAGAACTTAAAAATATGAGAAGTATTCTTTTAGATAGTAATAAAATTTGGGCAGATAAAGCTCCAGTACTTATTACAATAATATCTAAAAAGACCTTTGATGTGAATGGAAAAGATAATGATTGGCATGCCTTTGATACAGGTGCTTCATGGGCATATCTATCTTTGGAAGCTCAAAGAAGAGGATTAGCAACTCATGCCATGGGAGGATTCAAAAAAGAAGAGGCGAAAAAATTATTAAATATACCAGATGAATATGAAATAATGGCGGTGGTAGCACTTGGCATTATAGGGGATAAAGAATCATTACCTAAAGATCTGCAAGAAAGAGAAATGCCAGGAGAAAGAAAAGAATTAAGTCATATTGTATCTATGGGAAAATTCAGGTGAACGTATTCAAATTAGACTGTGCTAGTAAAAAAACAGGGTAAAGGATGGTGCTTATGAATAAAGTTACAATAGGTTTATGTCAAATGATGGTGGAGAAAACCTCAAAAAAATGTAATATCGAAAAAGCTAGAGATATGATATTCAAAGCAGTGGACATGGGTGCAGAAATTGTAGTCTTGCCAGAAATGTTTAATTGTCCGTACAATAATAAATACTTTAGAGAATATGGAGAAACGTATCCTAAAGGAGAAACCTTAAGTATGCTTTCACAGATTTCTAGAGAGAAAAATATATATTTAGTAGGAGGATCTATTCCAGAATTATATAAAGAAAAAGTATATAATTCCTGTTTTGTTTTTGATGATAAAGGACAATTAATTGGTAAACATAGAAAGATGCATCTGTTTGATATAGATATAAAAAATGGTGTGAAGTTTAAAGAATCAGAGGTACTATCAGCAGGAGATGAGGTAACAATTATAGATACCAAATGGGGAAAAATAGGTGTGGCTATTTGCTATGATATAAGGTTTCCAGAACTTATTAGGATTATGGCTTTAGAAGGAGCTAAAATAGTATTTATACCTGCAGCTTTTAATATGACTACAGGACCTGATCATTGGGAAAATACATTTAAAGTTAGAGCTTTAGACAATCAAATTTATATAGCAGGAGTATCACCAGCTAGGAATACAAGTTATTCCTATGTAGCCTATGCTAATTCTTTAATAACTAATCCTTGGGGTAAGGTGATAAACAAATTAGAGGAAAAAGAAGATATACTAATCCAAGATATAAATTTAGACTATATAGATGAGATTAGAGAATCGCTACCTCTACTTAAACATAGGAGAACAGATTTGTACAGTGTAAATTGGAAATGCAAATAGATGTAAAAAATATAAAATTGCAAACAAATGAAGTTAAAATAACTGAACTCTTAGTTATGAATTTGCAATAATTTCATAATCAGGAGTTTTGTTTTTGTATAATAAATAAATGTGTGAAATTTATGAAAACAGTTGCAATTAACAGAGAATTTTATCTTTTCTAAAAAAAGCATTGTAGCACTAAAAAGGGTGTATATTAATAATAAAAGAATTTAATTAGGAAAAGAGGTTTCCCCATGAAGCTTATAAGACAGTTTGCAGTTTTAACGGTAATTTGCTTTTCAGGTGAATTGTTAAAAAAAGTTTTACATTTATCTGTACCAGGAAATGTTATCGGAATGATTATTTTGCTAGCATGTCTATGTACTGGTATAATAAAATTAGAAGCTATAGAAGATATTAGTAAATTTTTGCTAGATCATTTAGCTTTTTTCTTTCTTCCAGCAGGAGTTGGGCTTTTAACCTGTATGGGCATTTTACAGAATTGTTGGCAATATGTGCTAATTATAGCCCTTATATCTACAATTGTAGTAATGGTAGTTACAGGAATAACAGTTCAATTATTTAAGAGGAGTTGATTATTTTGAAAGAACTAACAAATACACCACTGTTTGGAATAATGATATCGTTAATAGCTTTTGAAATAGGATGTTTAATGTATAAAAAGACTAAGGTCTCAGTATTTAATCCTTTATTTATAAGCATTATTTTAGTTATAACATTCTTAAGTGTATTTAAAATTAATTTTGCAGATTATGATAAAGGTGGACAATATATATCATTCTTTCTAGCACCCGCTACAGTAATTTTGGCAGTGCCACTATATAAAAAAATAAAACTTTTAAAAGAATATGCTATACCTATAGTAGTAGGGATTTTTACAGGTTCTATAGTAGGAATTACTACTATAATTTTTTTGAGTTATTTTTTTGGTCTGTCCAGTCCCGTGGATGTGTCTTTGATACCAAAATCTATAACAGTTCCTATAGGAGTAGAGGTATCAAAACAACTAGGAGGAATACCAGCAGTGACAGTAGCTGCAATAATAATTACTGGTATAATGGGCGCAGTTTTAGGACCATTTATATGCAAACTATTTAAGATAAAGGATGAAGTTGCAATAGGTGTAGCTATTGGTACGGCTTCCCATGCTGTAGGCACTACAAAAGCTATTGAACTCGGAGAAACTCAAGGAGCTATGAGTAGTTTATCTATAGGGGTTGCAGGAATTGTAACAGTGCTAATTGCACCTACTGTTTCTAGAATAATACACAATTTTTTAATGTAGAAGATGGATAATGATCTTAACGTTAAGATTGTAAAGAGCAGCATTAGTTAACAATTTTACATTGGTAATTAATGCTGCTCTTATAATAAGCTTATAGTTTAATAGTATTATCTGCAGAATTCATTTTTTCAACTATAGTGTACATATTAGTTATTTCACCTATAGCTAAGTTCTCTTTTAACCCATAGAAATCAAGACAAGTTCCACAGCTTAATATAGTGACACCTTTTTCTTTAAGAACTTTAATGCTTTCAATGCACTCGGAGTCTTTAATAGTAAGTTTAACACCAGCATTTAAGAAAAGTAAATCAGAAGGAAGATTATCACTTTCACTTAAAGCGTATAAATAACTTTTCATTAAAGCTGTTCCTAATTTGTCATCACCAGCACCTAGCTTATCATTAGAAACTACGATAACAAGCTTTTTTTCATTAAAGTTCATAGGCTTGCATGAACAATTCTCCTTAGTTATTTTTATATAATAAAGGTTTTCCTTTTCTTCGGATTTACATTTAAAACCATTGCTTTCAGCGAATTTAGAAACATTATTTTTGGAAACTTCGTTATCCACTATAATTGTAGCTTGACCACCTTCTATAGAATCAAAATATTTTTTTGTATTAATAACA
>CAZKOJ010000192.1:0-6677 GCA_964554365.1 uncultured Clostridium sp.
GTATGAGGTGTGTAAAGATGGAACTTGGTGAACCAGATGCATCAGGAAGAAGAAAACCTGTAGAAATTCAGGGTTCAGAGTTTGTAATGGATGTAGACACTGTAATAATGTCTCTTGGAACATCACCAAATCCATTAATATCTTCTACTACAAAAGGATTAGACATTAACAAGAGAAAATGTATAGTAGCAGAGGATGAAACTGGCTTAACTTCAAGAGAAGGCGTATATGCAGGTGGAGATGCTGTAACAGGAGCTGCTACAGTAATACTAGCTATGGGAGCTGGTAAAAATGCTTCTAAAGCTATACATGAATATTTAAGTAAGAAAAATTAACTGTAAAAAAGGCTGTACTAAAAAAGTACAGCCTTTTATTATTAATAAATATGCATTATTTTTATATATTTAATTTAACTAAGAGAACATGGAAAAAGAATAGGGTATAAGTTATAATTGAGAAAAGGTTAAAAAGGAGTGGTAAAATGTTAAAGGATACAGTTAAAAAATATTATTCTGAAAAATATAACTTGAACTGTTCAGAGACTATGATGTATGCAGCTAATGAAGAATATAATATGGAGCTTGATAAAAAAACATTAAAGACTATGGCTGCTTTTGGTGGCGGCATGGGCATTGAAAGCGTATGCGGCGTTATAAGTGGTTCATTAGCTGTACTTGGAATACTTTTTACAAAAGAAAGATCACATGAAAGTGAGAGAATAAAATTATTAGCACAGGAATTTTTTAAAAAGTTTGAGGAAAAACTAGGTACGATAACATGCAAGCCTCTAAAGGAAAAATATAGAAATGATGAAATAAGATGCAGTATTATTGTAGATGCAGCAGCGGATGTATTAGATGAAATGGTGAAAAGAGAATTGAAACTTGAAAATAATTAGTTATTATATAACTGTATGAAAAAATGGGAAAGAATCAGGCAGCAATAATTAACTATTGAATTCTGAAACTTTCCCATTTTTGAAAATAATTTGAATAGAAGGTGGGAAAAATGGACTTTAATTTTTTAGAATGTTTTGAAGGTGGAATAATCATAAAAGATGTCAGAAATTTTGAGCTTTCACATATATTCGATTGTGGACAATGTTTTAGATGGCATAAACAAAGTAATGGAAATTACATAGGGGTAGCTTTTAGTAGAGTAATAGAAGTAGAAAAGAAAGAAAATGATATTGTAATTTATAATACTAATGAAGATGAATTTAAAAATATATGGGTAAATTATTTTGACTTATATAAGGATTATTCAGAAATAAAAAATATATTAAGTAAAGATGCTGTTTTAAGTAATTCAGTAGAGTTTGGAAATGGTATAAGACTATTAAAACAAGATCCATTTGAAATAATAGTGTCATTTATAATATCTGCAAATAATAGAATACCAATGATAAAAAGGGCTATTGAAAGTATAAGTTCTAAATGGGGAGAACCATTAAAATACAAAGGAAATGTATATTACACTTTTCCTACTATAGAGAAATTAAGTAAGGTTTCAGTAGAGGATTTAGAAAAGTGTGGTACTGGATTCAGAGCAAAGTACATAAAGAATACAGTTGCTGACATTTATAGTAAAGGAACTATTCAAGGTGATGAGTATGATGAACAATATGACATTGCATGGATAAGGTCTCAAAAAGCAGAAAGATGTCATAAAGAGCTTCAAAAGTTTATGGGAATAGGACCTAAAGTGGCAGATTGTATAATGCTTTTTTCTATGGAAAAGTATTCTGCTTTTCCAGTAGATGTATGGGTTAAAAGAGCAATGCAACATTTTTATTTAGCTCCAGATGTGTCTCTTAAAAAAATAAGAGATTTTGGCATAGATAAATTTGGTGAACTAGCGGGATTTGCACAACAATATTTATTTTATTATGCTCGAGAGAATAAAATAAATATAGATTAAATATGGTAAAAATACATATTAACACTAATAATTGTTAATAAATTTAAAATTGTTGATAAAGTCTGTTACAATAAAAAAAACAATCTGTTATAATATATAGGACTAATCTATCAAATAGCTATGGAAACTGTATTATGTAAAAAGAATACAGTTTCATATTTTTTTATATAAAAAGCAATATTAGTAAAAGGGAAGGGAGAAATAAAAGTGATAACTTTCGAAACTGAATTGAAAAAACTTAAATATTTAGTGTTAAAAGAAGTAGCTACTATGACTAAGAAAAATAAACTTACAAAAAAGGAACTGGAAAAGGTGCCTTTTAAAATAATATTAGGAGATAAGGCTCAGTATAGGTGTTGTGTATATAAAGAAAGAGCAGTAGTTTATGAAAGAGCTCAATTAGCAGCAGGTTTTTTACCTACAGGAGATACTATATCTGATTTAGTTAAAGCTGATAATAAAAAACAAATATTATATGTTCTGCCTGCGGCCTGTGATAAATGTCCTATAGACAAATACAGTGTAACGGAAACCTGCAGGGGATGTATTGAACATAAATGTATGGAAGTGTGTCCAGTAGGAGCTATAACTAGAGTAACAGGAAGAGCTTATATAAACCAAGAACTTTGTAAAGAATGTGGAATGTGTAAAAAAGTATGTCCATATAGTGCAATAGCAGAAGTTATGAGACCTTGTAAAAGATCATGTCCAACAGGGGCATTGAATATAAAATCAGATGATAAAATGGCTAGTATAGAAAATGATGAGTGTATAAATTGTGGCGCATGTATGGCTGCATGTCCATTTGGTGCAGTATCAGATAAAAGCTATATTACAAATGTTACTAAAGCATTAATGGATAAAAAGAAGATATATGCAGTAGTAGCACCAGCTATAAGTGGTCAGTTTGGACCCAAAGTAACAGTTGGACAAATTAAAGATGCTTTTAGAAAAATGGGATTTCAAGATATGATAGAGGCAGCTTGTGGAGCAGATGCTGTAACTGTACATGAAAGCAATGAATTTGTTGAAAGAATGAAAGAAGGTCATAAATACATGACAAATTCATGTTGCCCAGGGTTTGTGAATTACATTGAAAAAAAATTCCCAGATCAAGCTGAAAAAATATCAGGAACAGTTTCACCTATGGTGGCTACAGGTAGAATGATAAAGAAATATAATGAAGATGCTATGGTGGTATTTGTAGGACCATGTACGGCTAAAAAGACTGAGATTAACAGAGAAAGTATAAAGGATTCTGTGGATTATGTTATGACGTTTGAGGAGATAGCTGCTTTAATGGGAGCTTTTGATGTAGAGCCTGAAAATTGTGAAGATGTTGCTGTAGAAGATGCTTCATCTTTTGGAAGAGGTTTTGCACAGGGTGGGGGACTTACAGCGGCAATAGAAAATTATGTGAATGATAAAGGCATTGGAGAAGAATTTAAACCTGTAAAGGCTAGTGGAGGAGAGGAAATAAAGAAAGCTATGACCATGGCTAAAGTAGGAAAACTTGAAGGAAACTTTATAGAAGGAATGATGTGCCAGGGTGGATGTATAGGAGGTCCTGCTACTAGGGTTTCTATTATGAAATCAAAATCACAGTTAGTTAAGTATAGTGGGCAATCATCTAAAAAATCAGTGCTTTCAAATAAAGAATTAGATAAATTTAAAGACATAAACTTAGAACGATAGTATTTATAAAAAAACAGTTCAAACATAAAATGTTAAGAACTGTTTTTTTGTAAATTAATTTACTTTTATAAATTTAGCTGATAATATATAATAAAATATTTGTTTTAGTCTAAATATTATAAAAACTAAGGGGAAAAATATGAATAAAAATTTTTTTGTGAAAATTTGTAATAAATTAGAAAAATATAAATCTCAAATAGCACTTGGAATTATGCTAATTTTTTTGATTGGCTCAGCATATGAATATTATCATAAATATTTCTATATATTTAAAGATCCTAACAAAATAAAGCATATAATAATGTCTTATGGAGAGTATAGTGTTATAGCATTTGGTGTTCTTCAGGTTATACAGGTAATAGCATTCTTTATTCCAGGAGAAATTGTTCAGATAGCAGGGGGCTACATATATGGTACAGCATGGGGAGGTATAATATCTTTAGCAGGAATAACTATAGGGACTATAATTGTGTATAGTATTTCCCACATTTATGGAAGGCCTTTAGTAAATAAAATAATATCAAAGAAAGATTTAAAATTTTTTAATAAAATATTAAACTTAGGGAGTATAAAATTTGTAGTTTTTTTGTTATACCTAATACCAGGTATACCTAAAGATGTTCTAGCATATATATGTGGAATATCTATTATAAGTTTTAAAGATTTTATTTTATACTCAACTTTAGGAAGACTTCCTGGAATATTTATATCTTCATATTTTGGTGCTAAAATTGATTCGGGAAATAAACATATGTTAATTGGTATATCAGTTGTAATGACTTTATTATTTGTTATAGGCGTATTTAAAGGCGAAAAATTAGTAAGCAAAATAGTTAGGCATAAATCTTCAGAAGACAGTAAGTAGGTATATTTTTTATATACTTACTATTTTTTTATATACTTACTGTTAAATTTATGCATAATTTTTAACAATATGCTGAAAAATATTATTAAAGATATTATTAAAATAGTACAATGGAAAAAGTATTCTTGGGGCAAAATATTAATAACGGGGTCTTTTATAGGATCAAATAACCAATAATTATTTTTAAAAAACATTTTATGAAATATGTTAAAGCTTTTGTCAAAATTTATAGAAAAAAGTATAGAAATAAATAAACAAGTACATAATAGCATATTTGAACTCCAATTTAAAAAGGAAGATTCTTTATATTTATTAATAAAAAATATACTTAATATGCTGAACAGTGTAGATATAAAAAGTATTAAATTTAGCTTCATAAATATATTTTTGACTTCTACAAAATGAATTTTACCTTCGTTAGAAAACTGAAGAAGTGGTATATTGAATTCACTTACTTCATAGGTATTTATATAGTTTATTATATAATCATAAGTAGATTTAATCTCCACGCTATTTAGGCTACTGTGTCTATCCATATGTAGATAGTTTATATCAAAATAATAAAGAAGTTTAAAGTTAAGTGTAAGCTTTACTGAAAATGTAAGAACAAATAGGGAAATAAAAAAGGTAAATATTATTTTTAAAAAAGTTTTTGTTCTAGTATTTATAGTTCATCATTCCTTTCTTAAATGTTCTAATTTGTATGGTATTATACCATATAAATAGGAAATAATAATCATATAATCCGTTCTTTTATTTCAAAATTATTTTGAATAATTAGCAAAATCATGAAATCCATAGAAATAAGGAGAATAAATTACCTAATTCATGGCTATTTGCTTATTCTCCAATAAACAATTTAATAAGTATGAAATTGGAATTTGAAAATATAAATACTATTCATTATTATAATAATTGTATTAGCACTCAAAAGTAATGAGTGCTAACAATAAGGCTAATAATCATTTCAAATAAATTAAAAGTATTTTAAAGGAGGGGTTTAAATGAATATTAGACCACTTGGAGACAGGGTTGTTATCAAAAGAATTGAGGCAGAAGAAACTACAAAAAGTGGAATACTTTTGCCAGGAACTGCAAAAGAAAAACCACAGGAAGCTCAGGTTGTAGCAGTAGGACCTGGTGGCTTAGTTAATGAAAAACAAGTTAAAATGGAAGTTAAAGTTGGAGACAGAGTATTATTCTCAAAATATGGTGGAAATGAAATTAAGATGGATGGTGTTGAATATACTATTCTAAGACAGGACGACATATTAGCAGTAATAGAATAATTTTGTAGGAGGTTTGGTTATGGCAAAGAATATTTTATTTGGAGAAGAAGTAAGAAGATCAATGCAAGCAGGTGTGGATAAACTTGCTAACACTGTTAAAGTTACACTTGGACCAAAAGGAAGAAATGTTGTACTTGATAAAAAATTTGGATCACCACTTATAACTAATGATGGTGTTACTATAGCAAGAGAAATAGAATTAGAAGATGCATATGAAAATATGGGAGCTCAATTAGTTAAAGAAGTTGCTACTAAAACAAATGATGTAGCAGGAGATGGAACAACTACAGCTACATTACTTGCACAAGCTATTATAAGAGAAGGCTTGAAGAATGTTACAGCAGGTGCTAACCCAATACTTATAAGACAGGGTATAAAATTAGCTGTAGATAAAGTTGTTGAAGAAATAAAGAAAGTATCAAAACCAGTTAATGGAAAAGAAGATATCGCAAGAGTTGCAGCAATATCAGCCTCTGATGAAGAGATTGGTAAACTTATAGCTGATGCTATGGAGAAGGTTGGAAATGAAGGCGTTATAACTGTTGAAGAATCAAAATCTATGGGAACTGAGCTTGATGTTGTTGAAGGTATGCAGTTTGATAGAGGATATTTAAGCCCATATATGGTAACAGATACAGAAAAAATGGAAGCTAATGTTGATGATGCATATATATTAATTACAGATAAAAAGGTAACAAATATTCAAGATATATTACCAGTACTTGAACAAATAGTTCAACAAGGTAGAAAGCTATTAATATTAGCAGAAGATGTAGAAGGAGAAGCTTTAGCAACTTTAGTTGTAAACAAACTAAGAGGAACATTTACTTGTGTAGCTGTAAAGGCACCAGGATTTGGTGATAGAAGAAAAGAAATGCTTCAAGATATAGCTATATTAACAGGTGGAA
>CAZKOJ010000193.1:0-6672 GCA_964554365.1 uncultured Clostridium sp.
CAGCAGAATCCTTTGATAGAACAACTATCAGCGGAACCTGTTTCCTTGTCTGACACAAAATATCCGTCGCATCTTTGACTTGTTATTTTCTTTCATATGCCTTATTAATTATATTTTTAAACCTCTGGAAATGCTGCTGGAATCATAACAGATGCTACCATTCCTAAAGCTATTAATATATTTGCAATTATAACAGTATTAATATTATCTCCTGTCAATTCTAAAAAAAAGTTAATCAAATAGATCACTGCCCATATTTTTGTTATTAAAATATTAACTTCTATAAATAAGGGAGAGTCTCCAAATCCCTCTTTGTAGCCACTTTTAGCTTCGTACATAGTATAGGGTTTTCCTAAAATAACAGAAACAAAGCCCAGTAAAGAAAGTATTATATAAGAAATTAAATTTCTATTTTGAAAAACAAAATCTATCTTAAAATAAAAATATAAAATATTAGAAATAACAAAGTAAACTAATAATACACAGGACATAATTCCTATATTTTTATTTATTATATTTTTTGTAAATACTATGAGAATAGAAATTAATCCTAAAATCAATCCCATTTTATTTGAAATACTCCAAAGAAATATCAAAGGTACAAAACCTAATGTTACATTTAAGCTTGCTTTTAAACTATTTAACATTATTTTATTCCCCTTTGCTTTTCAACAATTTTTTATGATCAGTGATCATATGATCAGCCATATTTTTCTGTACCTCTTTTTTGAATTTTTCTTTTCCCATAAAGTATCTCATTACAGCTGCCTGTATTTTCGCCTTAAAAGGTATCTTTTTTATCATTCCATTATTTTTATAGTATCTATAGTCAGCAGTAAATATGCCTCCCAATTGTCCTCCTATAAAGTCTGAAAATAATTTTCCTGAAGCTACCCCAAGAAACGTATCAGGTTTAGAATAATCTCTTTCTGAGTAACTTACGCCTATTTTAGCAAAAGTGTATATTTCTCTGTCAATAATATCATTATTTTCACTTTCGTCAGTAATAAATCCAATTAAGTTTCTATCTTCTCCAGTGTATAATTCCAATATTTGTCTTAAATTTTCATTTTCACTTAATTTGCCTGAAATAATATATCCTATTTGCATTCCTTTAAAGAAAGGAATGTGGGTATAGCAAAAGCTTCTGTCATAATAAAGTTTAAAACGTGAGGATAAATATCTATCTTTTATAGTTGCTGCAAAAATAATTATATCTCCATTTTTAATAACATAATCTAAAAATTTTCTATAACCATCTTTATCATGATAAACACATATATTTTCTGCAGCACACTTACAACATCCTAAACAAGGACCTTTTATATCTATGTCATGAAGATTAAAAACTTCTACTGAATTTTTTAAATAACTTTTATATTTTTTAATCATTTCATTAAGAGTGTAATCCTCTTTTTCTGAATCTGTTATGATAATTATTTTTTTATTTGTTTGAATAAATCCCTTTATTTCTCCTGAATTATATTTAAATGAACTTTTACTTAAAGGTTTAAATAATCTGTTAGTAGTTAAATCTTCATTAATATACATTAGTAAATTTTCAAAAAACAAATTAAGTTCTTTTCTTCTCTTTTCTTTCATAAGATCATTCATTTCATGGGATAGGTACTCTACATAATTCATACCAAAATCCTCACAAATTGCTCTCATAAAATTATGTGCATGAATATCTGCGTAATGTATAGATGTAGAAAAGACACTAACATATTTCCCTTGAAAATATCTCATTAAATTTCTTTCAAATATTAACTCAATAAACCTTTTATAATGCGAAGCCACTAAAGTATGATACACTGGGAAAGCCCATATAACAGCGTCTGCCCCTTGAATTTTTTCACACAAAGATTCTAAAGCTTCCTTAGCTTCTTCATATTTTTTTATTTCTTTTATGATGTGTACATACTGAAATTCATGTTCTCTATAGTTTTGTTCTAAATATTTCATTGATTGCATTGTAACACTTTTTTCTGACTTTGGACTGCCATTTAAAATAATTATTTTTATAATAAAACCCTCCTTAACATTTATTTTAACTTCATGGTTTTATTTTATTAAATTCTATAAATTAAAACTATAAGTTTCTTTTAAGATGCATTATTTAATATGTAAGATGCATTAAATTAATCTGCTTATTTTATATAATAAAATTTTATGTTTAATACTTTACAAAGTTAGCATGGTAAAGTATAATAATTAATATAATAAAATTAATACCTTAGGGGGTTATAAAAATGAAAAAGAAACTTATATTTTCAGTGTTGGTTATATTTGTATTAGGCATAATGATTTCTGGATGTGGAAAAAGTAAACAAGCTACAGATAACTCTTTGAATGAAATAAAAGAAAAAGGTAAGTTTGTAGTAGGTTTAGATGATAGCTTCCCGCCAATGGGATTTAAAGATGATAAAGGTGAAACTGTTGGATTTGATATAGACATGGCAAAAGAAGCTGCTAAAAGAATGGGAGTAAAAGTTGAATTTAAGCCAGTTCAATGGGACGGTGTAGTCCTTAGCTTAAACAATAAAGATATAGATGTTATATGGAATGGGCTTACTATTACAGAAAAAAGAAAAGAGCAAATAATTTTTTCGAAATCATATCTTCAAAACAAACAAATTATAGTTACAAAAAATGATTCAACTATTAAAGGTAAAAAAGAGTTAGCAGGTAAAATAGTTGGATTACAGCTTGGAAGTAGTAGCGAAGTTGCATTAAATGCAGATTCAAATACTGTAAAATCTATAAAAGAAGTAAAAAAATATTCAAATAACACAGAAGCTTTAATGGATTTAAAAGAAGGACGTGTAGATGCTGTAATTGTAGATGAAGTAGTAGGAAGATACTACATATCAAAGAAACCTGGAATTTATAAAGTAGCAGAAGAAGATTTCGGAAAAGAAGATTATGGTGTTGGAATAAGAAAACCTGATACAAGTTTTAAAAATGAATTAGATAAAACATTAGATGCTATGAAAGCAGATGGAACTACAGATAAAATATCAGAAAAATGGTTTGGTAAAGCTATAGTTGGAAAATAAATAGTTAGGGTGTGGTTTAAATGGAGAATTTTATTGATATTACAGGATTTATTCTTAAAGGAGGTTTGATATCTTTACAACTATTTGTAATAGTTGCTATTTGCTCAGTACCTTTAGGTGCTATGGTTGCAATAGGTAAGATTTCAAATATTAAGCCTTTAAAAATTATATTAAGTCTTTATACATGGGCTTTTAGAGGAACACCCTTGTTGCTTCAACTTTTTTTTACCTACTTTGGACTTCCTGTAATAGGTATAAGATTAAATCCATTAACTGCAGCTAGTATAGCATTTACTATAAATTATGCTGCATACTTGGCTGAAATATTTAGAGCTGGAATAGAATCTATTGATAAGGGACAATTTGAAGCTGCTAAAGCATTAGGAATGAATTATAGTCAAACTATGATTAAAATAATAATACCACAAGCTGTAAGGAATATTATTCCTTCAGTTTGTAATGAATGTATAAATCTTATAAAAGATACAGCATTAGTTGCAGCTATTGGTATTGGTGATTTACTCAGAGCTGCAAAAGAAGTTGTAACACGAGATTTCACCATTACCCCTTTTATTATAGCTGCTGTAGTCTATTTATTTATTGCATCAATAATTGTATATATGTTTAGAAATCTTGAAAAAAAATATTCTGTGTATTAATTTAAGCTTTTTATTATTGAGAAAAAGAGTTCAGTTATCTAGTGCTAACTGAACTCTTTTTTTCAGTTTCTTTTTCTGATAGGGAATCATCTAAACACTCTTTTAAGCATTCCTCAATTACATCAAAAGTTATTTGAAAATTTTTAACTTCGTTCATAAATATACCTCCGTTTTTAATAATAGATTAAAATAATATGAAATTAGTTACAAGCACATAATTATAGTCTATGAAATTTTAATATAAAAATGCTAAAATTAATTAAATTTCACAAAGAATATAATAACGTTTTTGCATAGCTTATAATAATATATATATATATTCTAAGTTTAGTTAAATAGTGCATAAAATATGAAAAAATTCAATTAAAGAGGTGTTAAATGTGAAAGCTGATGCGGTTTTTGAAGGTGGTGGCATGAGAGGCATTGGGATAGTAGGAGCTTTAACTTATCTTGAAAAACAAGGGTATGAGTGGCAAAGATTTGCAGGTACTTCTGTAGGTGCTGTAATAGCAGCTCTTTTAGTATCAGGGTATAGGGCTGCAGATATGAAAAAAATAATATCACAAATGAATTTTGAAAATTTTTTATATAGAGATAAACTTCAGAAATTACCCTTTCTAGGAAAGGCTTTAGGTGTTTTAATGGAAAAAGGTGTCTATTCAGGAGAGTATGTTGAGCTATGGGTGGATAAATTATTAAGGGCTAAAGGCATATGTAAGTTCAAAGATGTAACATTTGATGGTGAATGTAGGTTAAAAATAGTGGCATCAGATGTAACTAAAAGAAAAATTTTAATATTACCAGATAGTTTAGTAAACTATGGAATAAACCCTATGGAATTTTCTATAGCTAAAGCTGTAAGAATGAGTACTAGCATACCAATATATTTCAAGCCTGTAAAGCTTATACATAGGGATGGTATAAGCTATGTTGTAGATGGCGCAGTTTCTTGCAATTTTCCTATAGATATTTTTGATATACAAGGAATGCCTAGATGGCCAACCATAGGTTTTAAATTTGATACTCCAGATATAGGCAAAGTTAAATCTGGTAAAAAGGATCCTATATCATTCTTAATAGATATTGCAGAGACCATTGCTTATGATAAAAGAAAGGTGTGGATGATGGAAGAAAATTTATGTAGAACTGTCCTTATTCCAACTGCTGGAGTAGAGCCTACAGAGTTTAACATATCCTCTGAAAAGAGTTTTGCGCTTTTTAAATCAGGTTATAGGGGCGCTTTAAGATTTCACCATAATTGGAGTTTTGAAGAATATATAAAAAGATATAGAAATACTAATAAGGCATATGAAAAAATAGACTAGCAGACTGAATAGTTATTTTTTTGAATGTGCCTAATGTGAAAGCTTATATGTAAATACCACAGTACAGTTAAAATCACTATAAGGTGGTACTTTCTTTATTTTAATCAATGTATACAATATAAGTAAGAAGATAAATAAGAGTTATGGAGGAGTAAAAATGAAGGTTGGAGTTATAATGGGAGGAATATCCTCAGAAAGAGAAGTTTCTTTGAATTCAGGAAAGGAAATAATAAAATATTTTGATAAAGAAAAATATGAGGTAGTACCTATATTAATAGATAAGAAAGATGATGTAATAGAGAAAGGTTCAGATATAGACTTTGCATTTATAGCGCTGCATGGTAAATTTGGAGAAGATGGTATAATACAGGCAGTACTTGAAACTATGGATATTCCTTATTCAGGATGCGGTGCTTTAACTAGTGGTGTGTGTATGGATAAGGATATAAGTAAAAGAATATTAAGATCTACAGGAATAAATACTGCAGATTGGCTATCTGTTAAAAGTGTAGAGGAAATAGATTATGATTTCATAGAAAAAATGGAGTATCCTGTAGTAGTAAAACCTAACTGTGGAGGATCTAGTGTAGCTACAAATATAATTAAGAAAAAAGAAGATATAGAAAGTGCAGTTAGATTAGCATTAGATTATGATACTGAAGTTATGATAGAAAAATATATTAAAGGTGATGAAATAACCTGCTGCATACTAGATGGAAAAATGCTTCCAGTAATAGCTATAAAGCCTAAAGCTGAATTCTTTGACTATACAGCAAAATATGCAGATGGTGGTTCAGATGAAATTATAGTAGAGTTTGAAGAAGGACTTCAAAAGAAGATAGAAGAAATGGCTTTAAATTGCTGGAAAGTTTTAAAATGTACTGTGTATGTAAGAGTAGATATGATAATAAAAGATGGAATACCTTATATACTTGAACTTAATACGTTACCAGGTATGACTAAAAACAGTTTATTCCCTAAGAGTGCAAAAGCTGTAAATGTGTCATTTACAGAGTTATTAGATCAAATAACAGAACGTTCATTAAAACAAATAAGATAAAAATTAAAGGTTGACACATTGAAATCATATTGTTATAATATGAATTATAAAATAAAAATTGAAAAAAATCGCACTTATCAAGAGTGGTGGAGGGACTGGCCCGATGAAACCCAGCAACCAGTATTATTTTTTATAAATAATACATTGGTGCTAACTCCTGCAGCGTAAGCTGGGAGATGAGAGGATAAAATTAAGAGTTTTAGCTCGAGGTTTTCCTCGGGCTTTAGTTTTTTTATTGGATAATTAGCCAACAGAAACATTCTGTTTACTAGTTGTTGCAAATTCTGTAGCTATTTTAGTTTAGCAAATCACAGTTATAACGCTGTACATTAATAATGAAAAATTTTAAAGCAATTTAAATATATTTGTTACATATTATTTTGCTAAAAAATTTCGAATATATTTCTAAATATTAAGGAAAGGGGTATATAAATGATTGAATTATTAAATGTAAATAAAAGTTTTTCTAGCAATCAAGTACTTAAAAATATAAATTTGCATGTGGAAAAAGGTGATATTATAGGCATTGTAGGACACAGTGGTGCAGGAAAATCTACACTTTTAAGATG
>CAZKOJ010000194.1:0-6662 GCA_964554365.1 uncultured Clostridium sp.
GTTCTTACAGGGATGAAGCTGCTGCAAGATATAATAATGCAGAAGCTAGCAAAAAAGTTAACGAAATTTTAGCTAATGTAGATGCTGGAAGTAACAAAATAAACTTAGATGATATAGAAAGAAAAATTCAGAGAAAAGAGTCTGTTGCAGAAGGACTACAAGATTTAAGAGAAGATAACTCTTTAGAAAAAGAATTTGAAAAATTAAATGAAGTAGATCTTGACGAAGAGTTAAAAAAATACAAACAGAACTAGGATGTGTGGAATATGAGTAAAGCACAAGAGTTTCTTAAAAACGAAAAGGATATCTATGGGAAAATATATGTGGATATAACTTATGCTATTAATAATATATCTCCCTTTTTAGATGAAGATGGATTAAAGTGTAGAAAATATGTTGCTAAAGTTCACGTGTTAAAAAAATATATAGAGATCATTGATGCAGCAGCATCAGAAATAAATAAAAGTGGTTTCTTCGGTATGTTTAAAAATGATAAATATACTGATTTAATTACAGACTATAAAAGAGAACATTTAGATACATTAAGTCAATTAGAAAAATGTAGCCAATGTCAATGCCTAAATTGCACTGCAAATTGTGAATTTGATAGTTGTCTCGGCTGCAAAGATGGTTCAAATATTATTTCTTGTGACCATAAAAAAATTAATGTTACAAGACACGATAACTTTAATCTAAATTTAACTAATAACACTACAGGTGAAGATGACAGATATGTCGCTTTATCAACTATGCAAAATGTAGAATTAGATAAAAAATATATCATAATTCAAAACATCATAAATAAAGAGAAATTTATTCTACATTACTATCCTGGAATATCTGAAGACACCTATGGTGAAATTACAGATCCTGAAGAATTTGATTTTGTGGTTTCAACATTCCAAAGCATAGAATAGACCTAAAATAATAATCAATCTAGGAAGGACCTTATAAAAAGGTCCTTCTTTCTATGATTCACCTTATAGCTAACTATTACTTATACAAGAAAGACATCAATATCATTAAGTTTCCTGGACTTTAAATTTAAATTCAGTTTATATATTTTAAAAAGTGAGTTACACTGACGTTATTCATGCAAAATCAAAGACTTATCAACATGCAATAATACTTGTCCACAGTTTTCGCTAATTTGTCCACAGTTTTTGTGGATAACTCTATGCTTTGATATAATTCACTTTAAACATAAATTATATGTTTTTATTCACACTGTGGATAATTTCATTTGTTGATAACTTTGATTTATTTTGTCTAATTGTGTTTAAATAGCCTTCATATTTCACTAGATTCTCATTTTTTTAATAATACAAAAAACAATCCTAATTATGAAATCATTAGGATTGTAAAAATATAATCTATTTTTGTGATTTATTATAATCTTCCAAGAATTTTTCTATACCAGAATCCGTTAAAGGATGTTTAAGCATTTGCATTAAAACTTTATATGGTACTGTTGATATATCTGCCCCTGCTTTAGCACAATGTAAAACATGCATTGGAGTTCTTACACTTGCTGCTATTATTTCTGTATCCATTCCATAAAAATTAAATATTTCTGCTATATCTTCTATAACTGTAATTCCTTCATTTCCTATATCATCTAATCTACCCATGAATGGACTTACAAAGCTTGCACCTGCTTTAGCTGCTAATAATGCTTGTTGTGCTGAAAATATTAATGTAACATTAGTCTTTATGCCTTGTTTAGCCAAAGCTGATACCGCTTTAAGGCCTTCTTCGCACATAGGTATTTTTATTACTATATTCTTATGTAATTTTGAAAGTTCTTTTCCCTCTTCTATCATCTTAACTGATTCTAAACTTATAACTTCTGCACTTATAGGTCCATCTACAAGAGAACAAATTTCTTCTATTACATCTTTTATATTTCTACCTTCTTTAGCAATCAATGAAGGATTAGTGGTCACACCATCAAGAATACCCCATTGTGCTATTCTTTTTATTTCTTCCACGTTTGCAGTATCAATAAATATTTTCATAGAACATACCTCCTAAGTTGAGTATTATTTTTTGTTTTAATTATAACATAGTTTTTAAATAATTAATTGCATCTTTTCTATTATTTATTACTTGTAAATATCTAAGTTCATTGATTTTATATAATATTTTTTTTATATTTTCATCCTTATATGCTGTAATTTCTATTATGTCATTACCATCTACCAACTTATTATTACAAATATCATAGTAACATTTATATTCCATATACATATTTTCTATAAATTCCTTATATTTTTCTTTTTCATCATCTAAATCTAAAAGCATATTGGTTGCATAATTATCACAGAATGAAACTAGCAATATAAAAGGAACATATTTATTGTATCTTTCAAAGAATCTATAGAATTCTTTTCTTTTTTCATGTATGCTATCTTTAAAAAATCCAAGGGCATACATATGTGCTTCTATAATATTTTTTATTAATTCCGATGCCTTTTTAGGAAATCTCATACTTTCACATATGTTATAACCTATTTCAGCTCCCGCATTTTCATGATCTATAAAGCTTACATTGTTTCCTTCTTCTTTATAGCACTTAAACTTTCCTATATCATGTAAAAAACATGCAATACCAATATATTCTTTTATGCTAAAATTGCCTATAACATCTTCTAATTTAGTTAATTCAAAACCTTTAACAGCTATTTTTCCTTTTAGTACATCTTTATATACTCCATAAGTTAAATTCATGTGAGTAAATACATCTTTTGTATGATATTTGCACTTCCCAATAGTTTTTAATTCATCTATATATGGGAATAAATTTCTTAACACATTATAATCGTCTAAGAACTCAAAAGCTCTACCTTCAGTATCAATTTCTATCAAGTTCATAAATTCATTAAATACTCTTTCCTTAGCACATGTTTTAAGTTGCGGTGCAAACTCTACTACCTTTTCTTCAGTTTGCAAATTAAAATGCATTCCATATTTTATATATAACCTAATCCCTCTTAAAATTCTAACTGGGTCTTCTTCTATGCTATTCTCATTTACATGTTGAATTATTCTACATTCTATAGATCTTCTTCCTTTAAAAGGATCTATTATTTTATTCTCTATAAGCTTAATACAAATTGCATTTATAGTAAAATCTCTTTTACTCAAATCTTCTTCAATAGTTTTTCCCTTCATTTTTGATATGTCCAAAGTAAAAGTTTTGGCATCATGCCTATATATCGATGCACTTTCTTTTAAAGGGAAAAAATTATATCCTATATCTTTTAAACGCATTAATATTTTATCTATATCTCCATCATATACAATATCTAAATCTTTAGGCTCAATCTTGTAATTTATAAGCCTATCTCTAACAAACCCTCCTACTAAGTATGCCTCCCCTCCTATTTCGCTTAATACTTCTTTAAATTGTTTTATAAATTCATTTATACTACTCATATGTTATCACCTACTCTTCACTATTTTAACATATATCTCTGAATATATTACAATAAAAATTTTACTTGTTTTTTACATTAATAATCATTCTATATAAAATTAGCCTTAAATGATATTACAATTAATTATATTTATTTATAATTATTAATTTTATGTAAATTAATCCCTTTTATTTTTATTAAAATCTACTATAAATTGGTGTTTATAATTAATGTATTTACCTAGTCATTATATGTTTCGACATTTAAATTTTAATTATCCATATAATTACTATTTTATTTTGAAAGAGTATTTTTACTTAATTTTCCATGATTTTAGCAATATTTAAAGCTTATTTATTGTTTAACACCTTGATTTGTCTACATCCTATAATACAGTAAAAAAATGTATTTTTTATAAAAGACATATTGACATTTGTATATTTTGGTAGTATATTAACTATAGATGGAAGTGAATAAGAAATTTGTAAAATTATTTTTCAAAGTATATTGACTTTTAATGTAATATTTGCTATTATTTAATTATAAACATGTCGAATTATGGAATTAGAGGAGGAAACTTAAATGAAATCAACTGGTGTTGTAAGAAGAGTAGATGAATTAGGAAGAATAGTTATTCCTATAGAATTAAGAAGAACTTTGGACATAGCAGAAAAAGACGCTTTAGAAATATATGTTGACGGTGAACAAATTATATTAAAAAAATACGAACCTGCATGTATCTTCTGTGGTGATGCAAGAGATGTTGCAAACTACAAAGGAAAAAACATTTGTAAAAATTGTTTAAACGAATTAAAGGGAGATAAATAATCTCTTTGCCCACATAAAATCATGTGGGTTTTTATTTTATACAATAGTATTAATAAAAAAATCTTACAAACTTAACAGTTTGTAAGATTTTTATCGTTATACTATCTAACTCTTCTTCCACCACTAAAATCAGATCTATTTAATGGTGAAATTTTTACTACATCTCCTGTTTTGGGTGCATGAATATAACAATCATTACCCACATATATTCCAACATGATGAGCTGGTGAGCCAAAGAAAACTAAGTCTCCTGGTTGAAGTTGATCTCTTGATACGTTGCTTCCTACTCCCTGCTGATCTGATGCTATCCTTGGTAAACTTATTCCAAAATGTGCGTAAACATAAGAAGTAAATCCTGAACAATCAAAATTACTTGGTCCGTTTCCTCCCCACTGATAAGGAGTTCCTAAGTAATTTGATGCAAATGCAACAATTGAACTTGATGATGCTGATGTGGTTGTGGTTACACTTGATGAACCTCTGGATAAACTAGGTGCAGCATTTCTAACTTGCTGAACTTGATTTTGAGCTGAAGCTATTAGATTTCTTGAGGCTTTATCTTGTTCTTCAATTACTTTTTCTTTATCATTTAAACTTGCAATTAACTTGTTTTGTTCTGTTTTATCATTATTAAGCTTGGACAATTTTTTCTCATTCGCAGCCTTTAATGCTAAAAGTTTGTTATTTTCATTATTTAAAGATTCTTTTTTCTTTGTTATTGCATCTTTTTTATCTTTTAATTCACTTACTATTTTTTGATCAAATCCTACTATTTTTTTCACAGTATCTACTCTTGAAATAAAATCACTTAAATTGTCAGATTCCAATACAACACCGAGATAACTATCTACTCCATTTATGTACATGGCTCTAACTCTTTTATTGAATAAATCTTGTTGGCCTTTTATATTTTTTTCTGAATTATTTAATTCCACCTGAGTGTCTTTTATATCTTTTGCTGTTTTATCAATATTTTTTTTGCTATCATCTATTTGTTTAATTACCTGTGTTATCTGGTTGTCCAGTTTCTCTACTTTTATTTGCAATTCCTGTTTTTGTTCTTGCACTTGCTTTAATGAGCCATTATTACTAGCTGGTGCAGCTAAAACGCTTCCATTTATTGTTATTGATAATGTTAAAGCAATAACAATTGATAAAGTTTTTCTATTCAAATTTTTAACCTCCTTAGTTAATCTTTTTTATTTACTAATTTAAATTTCAAGTATATATAATATTCCGTCAAACAACAGATTTCTTTTATACTCAAAATAAATTTGTTCATTTAAAAAATAGTTCAACTCACTAACTACACTAGCTAAGTAGTTTAACTATTTCTTATTAAACTTCAATGTATAAATTACATATTTACATTATAGCATTAAATTGTATAAAATCTCAATGTTACTATAGTAATTTTTTCAAAATATTAATATATACATATATAAATCTTTAATTTATTAATATATTAAAGCTTTTTATTTTAAAATATATAAATATATTAAATATTTTTATATATTTAATTTTTTACACATTTAACTTTTATAAGTCAATAGAATGCTTATATATTTCAGATTTGCATAATTTTCTATCCTTAGCTACTTTTTTTATAGCTTCCTTTTTACTCATACCTTCAGTAATATGTATTTCTATATGTTCTTTAATAGTTAAATGTTCCCACTGAGATTTTTCCTCATTAGCTATTTCTTCCTGTCTTTTTCCTTCAACTATAAGTACTATTTCCCCTTTTACATCTTTATCTTCATAATAACTTATAGCTTCATCTAAATTTAGCCTAATTATTTCTTCGTGCAATTTTGTAAGTTCTCTGCATATAGCTACTCTTCTGTTGCCAAGATTATCTTTTAAAAATTCTAAAGTATTTTTCAGTCTATGTGGTGCCTCATAAAAAATCAAAGTTTCTTTTCTAGATTTTAATTCTTCCATTATGAGTTTTTTTTCCTTATTCTCTCTAGGAATAAAGCCCCTAAATATAAATTTTGTTGTGTCCATACCTGAATATACTAATGCTGTAGTTACTGCTGTAGCACCTGTTAAAACTTCAAAATCTATGTTTTCTTCTATACATTTTGACACAATTACAGCACCAGGATCAGATATGCCTGGAGTTCCTGCATCACTTATTAACGCTATATTTTTTCCTTCTTTAAGCTTATCTATTAAATTTTCACTCTTTCCTTGTTCATTATGCTGATGATAACTTATTAATGTTTTTTTTATATTAAAATGATTTAAAAGCTTTAAACTTTGTCTTGTATCTTCTGCTGCTATTAAATCTACATTTTTTAATGTCTCCAATGCTCTTAATGTTATATCTTTTAAATTACCTATAGGTGTAGGCACTAGATACAATTTACCAGTACTCATTTATATTCCTCCAAATTAAAACATTATTTT
>CAZKOJ010000195.1:0-6661 GCA_964554365.1 uncultured Clostridium sp.
GATATGGCCTAATAAAGTTATAGAGGCCAGTACTGTAGTGAAAACAAATGTTATTTGGGGTGGGAAATTTACAAAATCACTGTTTGGTAAACATGGAATAAGTGGCCAGGTTAATGTAGATATAACACCAGAATTTGTATCCAAGCTTGGTGCTGCATATGGTTCTATTTTAAAAATAGACTCAAAGGTAGCTATTGTTTGCAGTGATAGTGGTGCTGCTCAAATGTTTAAATATTCTCTTGCTACAGGACTATTGTCTATGGGGATTGAGGTGTTAGATTTAAAAAGAATGCCAAGATCATTAGTAAGGCAATCTACTTTGTTTTTCGGAGTACAGGGAAGCATTCATGTTTCTGTAGATAGTTACGATTCTGAAAGAGTTAATATTGTATTTATGGATAAAAATGGTCTTAATATAGATAAAAACATACAAAGAAAGATAGAAAATAGATTTGTAAGAGAAGATTTTCGAAGAGTTAAAACAGATTGCTTTAAGCAGATTAAACACATAGACAATTTTATAGAGTATTATATAAGGCAACTTATAAATAAGTTATCAATTCATAAGATTAGAAATCAAAAATATAAGGTAATTTTAAGTATAAAAAATCCTATGGTGTTAAATACAATAGATAGTATACTTCAGGAATTTAAAGTAAATATTAAAACTTATGATGACTCTAACAATATTTTAAGATTTAAGAAAGAAGTAGTAGAAAGTAATGCTAATTTAGGAATAAAAATTGATGATGAGTGTGAAGAAGCAATTTTTGTAGATGAAAAAGGAAATGTAATAAGAGATGAATTATATGATGCTGTTAACGCTCTTGTTATGTTAAAATCCACAAATATGAGCACGTTGGTCGCTCCTGTAACTGCGTCATCTACTATGCAAGAGATTGCATCTATGTGCGGACGTAAATTTATAAGAACAAAGACTTCACAGAAATTTATACTTGATGCATATTTAAAAAATGAAAATAAAATTACCAGAAGGGAAGTAGTAGGCTCATATTTGATGACACTAGATGCTATAAGTGTATCAATGCTAACTATTAATCTTATGGCGGCTAGTAATTTACCACTTTCAAGAATATCATCTCAAATTCCAAGATATTATACATCTAAAGAAGAAGTAAAGTGTCCTTGGAATATGAAAGGAAAGGTAATGAGAAATCTTATAGAAGAGAATCATTCCAAATCTGTAGATTTAATAGAGGGAGTTAAATTAAATTTTAATGATAGTTGGGCATTGGTGCTACCGGATGCTGATGAGCCTCTTTGTAGAGTTTATGGAGAATCTAAAGATTCAGAAGAACTAAAAAAACTTACAGATGGTCTATTAAAAAGGATTGAAGCTATAACTTTAGAATAATGGTTAAGGCAGATAATTAATTATCTGCCTTAGGCATTTGTATGAAAACTTGATTTTTATTATTTTTAAAGTGCTAAAGTTCTGTAAATGATATAATATTATTAAATATTATATCATGGAGAATGGAGAGTAAATTATGGGTTTAAGATTTATATATGGAAGAGCAGGCAGTGGTAAAAGCCATTTTTGTTTAAATGATATAAAGAAAAAAATAGACAATGGTAGTACTACACCTTTGGTGCTTTTAGTTCCGGAACAGTTTTCATTTCAGGCAGGAAAAAATCTTATAAAAACTATTGGTGAATCAGGAATGCTTAAAGCACAAGTTTTAAGTTTTAAAAGAATGGCATACAATTTATTAAATGAATTAGGGGGACTTACTAGACAGCAGATGAATTCAGCAGGAAGGAGTATGCTTATTTATAAAATAATGGATAAAAACAGTAATAAGCTTAAAGTATTTGGTAGAGCAGCTAAGCGTCAAGGATTTGTCACTACAGTTTCAGATATTATAACAGAATTTAAAAGGTATGATATAACCCCAGAACTATTAAATAGTACGCTGGATAGAATAGAAAATGGAAATTTAAGAAACAAAATGGAGGATATAAGTTTAATTTTTTCAGAGTTTGAGGAGAAGCTTCATAAAAAATATATTGATTCAGAGGATGAGTTAACTATCCTTTTAGAAAAACTAAATGAATATAAAGGTTTTGATGAAGCAGAAATATGGGTAGATGAATTTTCAAGCTTTACTCCACAAGAGTATAAAGTTTTAGAAAAACTTATGATTAAATCTAAAAGAATGAATATAACACTTACTACTGACTGTTTAAATAGCACTAATGATGTAGACAGCACAGATGTATTTTTACCTACTAAAAACACAGAAGAAAAGCTTTTAAAAATCATTCAAGAAAACAATATAAAATATGATAAACCTGTGGCTTTAAAGTGCACTCCCTGCTATAGATTTAAAGACAGTGAAGAACTTCAACATTTAGAGCAATACTTATTTTCTTACCCTTACAAGCTATATACTAAACAAAATTCAGATATAAGTATTTTTAAGGCTTTAAATAAATATACAGAAATAGAAGATACAGCAAGAGACATTGTGCGAATATGCAGAGATGAAGGATTTAGGTTTAAGGATATTGCAGTAGTAAGTGGGGATTTAGATGGATATGAAAGCCTTATACGTGCAGTTTTTTCAGAGTATAATATACCCTACTTTATAGATAAAAAAAGAGCAATTAATGACAATCCCATCATACTGCTAATAGTATCAGCAGTAGAAATATTATCTAAAAATTGGAGCGATGAATCTGTATTTAGATATTTAAAAACAGGACTTTTAGATTTAACAAATGAAGAAATTGATATTATAGAAAATTATGTACTTAGCAATGGGATTAAAGGTGGGTTTTGGACTAAAGAAGAGCCTTGGGAGTGTGGCATAAGTTATAGTTTTGAAAACAAAGAGATATCAGATTATGAAAAAGAACTTTTAAATAAAATAAATTTAGTTAGGGATAAAATAAAAGAACCTATTCTTAAACTTTCTAGTAATATAAAGGGAGGAAAAAAAGGAAGACAGGTTTGTGAAGGTCTTTATGATTTTCTTTGTGATATAAAAGTAACTGAAAAAATAGAAGAATGGATAAAATATTTTAAGGAAAATGGTGAATTAGATAAAGCAAATGAGTATGGTCAAGTGTGGAATATTATAATAGAGGTTTTAGATCAAATAGTAGAAACTATGGAAGATGAAACTTTAAGTGTTGCAAATTTCTCACAAATATTATCTACAGGATTCGAAGAATATGAGATAGGAGTAATACCACCAGCTTTAGATCAAGTTCTCATTGGAAGTATAACAAGACTTAAAAGTCATGATGTATCTGCACTTTACATAGTAGGAGTAAATGATGGGATTTTTCCAGCTACTATTCCTAATGAAGGTGTTCTCACGGATAATGATAGGGAAAATCTAAAAGAAAGAGGAATGGAAATAGCAAAAGATACTAGAAGTAGAGCTTTTGAAGAACAGTTTTTAGTATATATTACATTAACAATTGTAAGTAAATATTTGAGATTAAGCTACTCTATTGCAGATGAAGAAGGGAAAACTAAAAGACCCTCCATTATAATATCTAGAATTAAAAAGATTTTTAACAATATATTAGAAGAAAGCAATTTGGTAGAAATAGATGATGAAAATTTAAAATCTGTGTCAGGACCAAAGGCTACCTTCAATACGCTTATATCAAACATAAGGAAAACATCTAAAGGATATATAACTCCCACATGGCTAGAGGTATATAGATGGTATGAAAGAGATGCTCATTGGAATAAAAGACTTAATAGTGTGCTTAATGGATTTTATTATAGTAATGAAGCCGAAATTGCAGATACAAGTAGAGTAAGAAAATTGTATGGAAGGCATTTAAATATAAGTGTATCTAGACTTGAAAAGTTTGTTAATTGTCCATTCTCATATTTTATACAATATGGGCTTAAAGCTAAAGAAAGAAAAGTATATAGACTAAGTTCACCAGATTTAGGAAGCTTTATGCATAATGTTATTCAAAGTTTTTCTGTTAGACTTAAAGAAAAAAGTTTAAATTGGGATGAATTAGATAGTAATTGGTGCCAAGAAGAAATTTCAAGTATTGTAGATGGCACCTTAGAAAAAACACCTGGGTCTATATTTAATAGTTCGGCAAGATATAAACATATAACACATAGTGTAAAAAGAATACTTACAAGGTCTGTTTGGCTTATAACTGAGCATATGAAAAGAGGAGGATTTAAGCCATCAGGATATGAACTATCGTTTAATAATACAGGAGACTTTCCACCTATTTCTGTACAGCTTCATTCAGGAGAAACTGTAAGTCTTATAGGTAGGGTAGATAGAGTAGACACCATGAATAGTGAAGAAAGTACTTATTTAAGAATAATAGATTATAAATCTGGAACAAAAGAGTTTAAGCTTTCTGACGTATACTATGGACTTCAAATGCAACTTCTTATATATTTAGATGCTATGCTCACAGAAATGGAACAAAGAATGGATAAGGATGGACTTCCAGGAGGAATTCTTTATTTTAAATTAGATGATCCATTAATAAAAGTAAAAGGCAATATTGATGATAAAGAAATAGAGAAAAGAATAATGAAAGCTTTAAAAATGAATGGACTTCTTTTGGATGACCCTGATATTATTGAGAAAATGGATAATGAAATAGAAAAAACTTCGGATATTATACCAGCTTCAATAAAAAAAGATGGAACTCTTTCTAAAGCCTATTCTTCAGTGGCTACAGTAGAACAATTTAACCTTTTAAGAACCTACGTAAAGGATACTATAGCTGCATTATGTGAAGAAATATTAGAAGGTAATATAGGTGTAAGTCCTTCCAAACATAAAAATGGAGAGGCTTGCAAGTATTGTATTTATTCTGCTATATGTCAATTTGATACATCTATAAATGGAAATAAATATAGATTGATGAATGATAAGAGTGATGAAGAAGTATGGAAAGAAATAAATAACAAATATAACAAATAAATTTAATAACAAGCTCTAAGTTTCACTAAGATAAAAGCTTTATTTAATAAAACTTAGAGCTTGCTTATGAAATTGGAGGTGATAGGGAAATTTGTAAAATTACATGGGGGTATTTTATCAAGTAAAACTTCATACAGATGGAATCTATAATACATCTGTATGAAGTTGAACTTACCTATAAATTAGTTACCGTTAGTTAAGGGGGAAATAAATAGATTACACTACTTAATATTAATCTATATATTCAGTATATGAAGATTATAAAATTATGTGAATAAAATTTTATTCGATGCCTACTATGCCCCCTGGATAACGATTCCTAAGCTTCAGATGGGATCTCAAAACCCCATCTGAAGCCAAGAATTCTATTTATAGAAATAAAAAATAAATATAAACACATGGAGGATTAATTATGAGACTATTATTGACTAATGATGATGGAGTTAATGCAAAAGGAATATATACATTAGCTAAAGAGTTAGAAAAAGAACATGAATTAATTATTGTAGCTCCAAGCAATGAAAGAAGTGCTTGTGGACATTCAATAACTATAAGAGAACCATTGCTTGTTAAGGAAGTTAAGCTTGAAGGAATAAAATCAAAAGCGTATAGTGTTAGTGGTACCCCAGCAGATTGTGTAAGGGTAGCAATAGACAAAGTTGTTTATGGAAAAGTAGATATGGTATTGTCAGGAATAAATAATGGTTTGAATGTAGGAACGGATGTTCTTTATTCGGGCACAGTATCTGCTGCTATAGAAGCTGCTATTTGCAAGATTCCATCTATGGCTGTATCTGTAGAGATTAAAGATGGAGTTGTGTGTTATGAAACTGCAGCAAAATATGCATCCGAAATATTACAAAAAGCTAAAAATAAATATCTTAAGGATGATGTTGTATTAAACTTAAATATTCCTTTGCTAAAAAAAGAAGATATAAAAGGCATTAAGGTATGTAAAATTGGCGATAAAACTTATAACTATTATTTTGTAGAGACAATTTCTGAAGGAGAAAATAAAAGTTATCAGTTAAAAGGTGAGAAAAATAATCTAAATGATAATGATACAGATGTGTATTTTATAAAACAAGGTTATGCTACAGTAACACCACTTCATTACGATTTAACGAATTTTGGAATATTACAGGAAGTTAGTAATCTGTTTAAATAACTCTAAAATAAGCGTAATGCGACGCAAATTTAGAGTGGCCTGCCACTTAAATATATTATTCAAAAAACCGTCCGTTTATTAAGAAGGCCTAATGCTTCACTTATTTTAAACTACCTACCCACTCGATCAGCCCGTCCTTGGGCTCCTCGTGGCTTCAATCTTCCTGATTGAAATTACGGTAGTTTAAAAACGTTAAGCATAAGGCCTTCTAAATTCACTCTAAGTTTTTCTTCACAATATATTTAAGTTTCTGTCCACTCCAAATTTTGCGTTGAATATGCTTTTTTTGCTTTTCTATTTTTTCGCTCCTAGGGCTGATAAGACCGCATGCCGATAGGCAGAGAAGACTTAATTGATTAGAGAATATACAAATTTTTATCCATGGTCGTAGCAATGCTTATCTAAAAGTTAAGCAGAGAACCCAAATTTTCAATTTGGTGTGAATGGGTTAATTAAACATACAAAATCTATAAGTTGGATATGATAGCTTACTCTGTGAGTACTCATGTGAAGAACGAGCAGAAGTTTCATAATTAAAAAT
>CAZKOJ010000196.1:0-6635 GCA_964554365.1 uncultured Clostridium sp.
CTCTGTTAGTGCGGACGCTATGCTCTCTCACTCCGAAATATTCATCAGAAGCAGTGCAAAAACAATTTCTGAGTAGATGTCAAATGATCACATATGATATTTTTCTATATTGTGAAACACTAAAATGTTATTTATCTACCAGTTAGTTTCCTCTCCCTAGTCATGGAGAGGATTAAAGTAAGGTGGTAGCGTTGATGTTACTGTACAATAAAAAATCAGATAGTTTTTTAAAATTCTCTATATGATATGCGTTTCAGTTGATGTCATATTACCTAAATAAAGTGTCATGATAAATTTATAAATTCTATAAATTCATTTGTATTTCTTATTTTATTCATAACATCAGGGCTTAATAAAAGTCTAGATGCTGAAGACAAGTATTTGTTCAATGGAAGAACCGTATTTTTCTTGTTTTTAACAACATCTGTATCAATCCATTTAATGGCATATTTAGCTGAGTTGTCAAATCCATTTTTGAATGGAATTTTAGAATATTTGGTAATAAATTTTGTCAAAAGGGATGATTCAATTTCTGAAACAAGCGAATCAATTAGGAACTCAAGTGAAGGTGAAACTATTATTCCAGACCATTCGGTACTCTCATACCATTTGTGTGCTTCTAACATACCCTTACCATGAAAGAGATTTAATTTGTTATCAACAACAAACTCGCCATAGCTAAGTGCTCCTCGAAGAAGTATTCCGCACTTCAGCCCTGTTACTAACAGTACTGAAGACACAAAAAAAACAAGGGAAAGTAGGATAAGTAAATAATCTGTATCTAATGAGGAATAATTGACATCTTTGGAAACTACGTCTAGTGAAAAAAAAAGAATGATTGTATCAGATAAAAATACTGTATCCAGCTTTATGTTAGCTTTCGCTAGCTCGGTTTTTGTCATATTTAATCTTTCACTGATGTTTTCCCACAAATCTCTAACTTTCTCAAATTCCAGATTCTTATAACCAAGTACATCTATCATGCATATGAACCCTTCTTTAAGAGGCAAAAATTCTTTATTATTTACGCTTCTTGAATTCATTTTAACTCCTTAGCAAAACCTGCTGAAATTATTTAGTTAGGATGTTTAGTAAATATTCTTTGAAAGAAGGACCATCGAAATCCTTTTTAATAAGATACTCCATGTTGCTGATCAAAATAAAATGTTTGTCAGATAGCCTATCTTTAGATGTATTCGTAAAAATAATAAAGGGTAGATTATACCTATTCAAAATGGGAATTCCTAATTCTAAACCAGCATTATGGCAGTTATACTCAATTTTAGAATAATAAAGTTCCTCCGTCAATATTGGTTCCATCATAATATCCAAGATTGCTAAATCATAGGTAAAAGCTTTCAGCATACTTTCGAGATTTAAAATCTGAGTGCAAAGGTCAACCTTAAACTTGTTAGAACGTTCCAATTCTTTTATAAGGTATTGCATTTTTTTCTTTTCATCATCTATAAAAAGTATATTATATCTGCTTTTCATTTTCCACCTCTAATCTATTTAAGGGAATTTTTATTTCAAAAATAGTTGGATTAGCTAATTGTGTCAAGGAAACATTACCTTTGTAATATTTTCTTAACAAATTTCTCACTGTACTACACCCTAATCCTCTACCTATTGCAAGATTTTGAACATTTGGACTTCGCCAACCACTTATGAAAACAAGTTCTCGTTGTTCTGGCTCGATTGGAACACCTGTATTCGAAACCGTAAAAATGATATTTTCAAACAATGAATCAATAGCAGCTTCGAAAATTACTGTTGATTCATTAAACGAGTATTTTACTGCATTTTCAAGAACGTTATAAAGGCAAAGCTCTAAGATTTTGCTGTATGTATTATAAAATTTGATGTTCAACTTATCATCGCAATTCAATCTAATATGAGTAACCTTTTCACTTGAAAAAGCTGTTAAAAGCCTGATGACCTTTTTCATAGTATCCTTTATTCTAATTTTTTCTAAAGTATTCAAGTCTTCCTCAAAAGTTCTATTTGCATGAAGCTTTAAAACTTCAGCAAATTCAGCAATTTGTTCTAATTCAGTTGAAAAAGACTCATCTACAAAAAGAAAATTTTTATATCCATATTTTTCCAATTGCTCAAATATATTGACTTTTTTATTATTCTGATCATAAATTTTTAAACTTTCTAATTTGTATCTATTTTTATTATAGTCTTCAATATTACTATTAATATTAGACGTAAGATACCGCAAACTTGAAGTCAAACTATCAAATTCATGAGTCGAAATTCTTAGACTAGCTTGCTTTACATCAAGTTCATGCGTGTTTATCATTGCAATTCTAAGAAAACTCAGAAGAATTCTAAAAAACCTTTCATCTTCTTCTGATATTTTCGTTTCAGCTCTCAAAAAAGCCATGAAAGATCCTATTTTTATTGGTCCCTGTTTAAATACAAAAATAATAATATTTTTTTCTTTAAAATCACAATCAGGGTATGACTGCTGTCTAGTAGATTGAGAAAGTGTACCAAAAATTGCCTCTGAGTCAAATTCGCCATGTGTAACATGGTGAATAACATCATCTTTCGAAATATCATTCAATATTTTATCCGCTAAAAGGTTAAAAGTTGAGCTGTTAAAATTTATCTGAGGTAATAAATTAGCTTCTATATGAGTTTTCTCACTATTTGATATATAAAAATATGGATCTAATTGATTATTTGTTTCATCAATCTTATGAAGCACAATTGATTCACAATTTATTCTAAGTAAAATATTAGAGCAAATAACAGATATTAACTTGTCAAAACTATAGTTTTGATTTAAGGTAGATGCAATAGCATAAATTGTTTGATCGTGTTCGTTAGATTTCCAGGCATCGTTAATTATTATAGAAATGTGGCTACTAACTGCACTAATAACCTGAATATCCATTTTCGAAAAAGGTATTCTACCGTAATTAAGGAATCTAATACAACCTATCACAGCATTATCGCACACTAGTGGACAGAATAAAAGCTGAATATCTGTATTGTCGCTACATACTAACTCATTTTTTATACAAAAGTCAAGTTCTGATTTAAGATAAGTCAAATTGATACTTATTTCCTCATTTTGTTGTAAATTATCCCATATATTACTTATAGTTACCTTTTCTTTTGTTTTTGATAAATTCACTAAATTTAGTAAAGGTAACTCAGCATCTGGCTTACTAGCAAATTCATTCAAACACCTGTCAATAAAGAAACCTGTTATGTTTTCTCGCAAATTATACTCTTCACTCATGTGATTATACTTTTGAATGGATATGTCCTTTGAGTATGACAATTCCTTTCTTGTAATTTGTTTTGTGTGTTTTGAAGGGCAATATTGAAAAATTGAGGCTGCTGTACAGTTCAAATCTTTACAAACAGACCTTAACAGGTTGTTAATAATATTTTTTGCCCCTATTGTTGTATTACATATTTTACCAATTTTTGATAACCTGTTTGAAACCTCTCTTTCTTGAATCCCGAATATAACAGCTGAAAGGAAGTTAGAAAATGATGTATAACTTGCAATTACTTCAGGCAACAATCTATCAATTTCCTCATTTTTTAAATTGTCCCCATTGTCAACAACTATCACACCAATTTGCTTCCCTTGGAAAAACAAAGGAATAAGTATTCCCCTGCATCCTAAGTTAATGCCAAAACAATCTCTCGTAAATATTGTAGACTCCAAAACTATGACGTTTGTATAAAACTTTGGATAGTGCTCCTCGAAGGTACATAATTCTTGGAAATTAATAACATTTTTAATATATTGATCTTTTTCACCAAGATCAGATTTTCTAGTTAGGAAATTGAAATCGGTTGTAAACTTGCTACTCTCGGTTATATCTATTCCTGCTTCAAAATATTGTACATTTCTAAAGGATAGTGCACTGAATGTTGTATTTAATTGTCGCAAAAATGAAGAATATGTATTGGCTGTTGTTAGTTCTGCCCGCTGCTGATCTATTATGCTTTTATCATAAGTTTTTCTAACAACTTTAACAAGACAAAGGTGATTTTGTCTTATATGACTACTTAACCTATTATCTATATATGCAGAATTCACAACACTGACATAGTATTCCCTTCCTTTATAATCTCTAATTTTAACATCATCAATTCTTATTGTTTCATTTTTATTTAAACAATCTCTATTGTCAATGCAGTGCTGAAAAAGAGGATCATTAGTAAGATTACAATTAACTTCATCAATGCATCTTTTTCCAATTATGTTATTTTTATGAAATATTTTTCTGCGTTTATTTGCCCAAATAATGTAACCGTTACAATCAATTAGCGAAATTCCATAATCTATACTGTGTAAAGTCTTATCAGCCCAATTTTCTTTAGAATGATTATTCGATAAGAAATCATATATTTCATAAACTACACTTAGAACAAAAGCTGTTAGTATTGCTTTTATATCAGTACTCAAGTAAACAGGAGTAGGATGTACACCAATCGTGTCAGATTTGTATTTTTTCCCCCAAAAGATTATTTTTCCTTGCTTTGACTGTTTTTTTAAGTAGTTTTCTAATTTAATTTGTGTAGAATTTTCAATTTCATCATACCATACTTCTGAATTTGCAACTTTCGGTATATCAGAAGTCGAAATATAGTAGAATTTTACTTTAATGTTTATATTACTTAATTCTTGGGAAAAATATTCTATTAAGCCGACTTCTTCTGTTTCAATTTGTTCATGTGCTAATTTATCGTTTGATTGGTTTGAATGCTTTCTTAAAACATATATCAGATTACTTATATTTACTATATTAACTAAATCTTGATCAATTTCATAATCATCTAATTGTATTACAAATTTATATCTGAGAGATTCGAAAAAACTTAAAAACTTGTCTTTATCTCTTATGATTTCAAAATCCACGGAGTTGTTAAATAATTGGATTTGATTGTCTTGGAAAACTTTCTGTAATTTTATAAAGGAAATATCACAATGTTTGCATCCAGTTAAACAAAATAAAAAAATTGGTAATTCATAATTTGTTCTTTTTTCATTTGAATGATACATAACATACTCCTTTTAGACTATTTTGGAAAATTATCTAAAGTCCATTAATTATGTCAAGATTTATTTTATTGGCTATATAAATTCAATTCATTTAAATCACTTAGTGTTTAAATTTACTGTGCTGGTTTCAAGGAATTTATATCATTTGAACTCTTCTAAGTCCTGGATGAACTGATGCTCCAATTACCATGCTTAGAGTAAATAAAAACAGAGAATTTCACTTTTAGTTTCCTTAAATCAAAAAATCTGCCCTTCTTGCCAATACTCTTCAAAAGAAATTAGTTATAAATATTTATCCTCCTGTTGTTGAACTAGAGAAAAAGATCTCTGGTACTTCTAACTAACTGAGAGATGCTCTCCATATAAACAGCATCACTCTTACATATATATTCAAGCATCTTTTTAAGTTGTGGAAAATCAGCCTTCTTACTTGAGACTTTCTCTATGAAGCTTTGTGCATTTCTAATTCAGATAGTGCTATTTCTTGCCTGTCTGTATTTAATTTGATTTTAAAGAGACTCATTTTTATCTATTTTTTCCAATTGAGTATATTCCAAATAAGCCACTCATCCAATAAGATTGGATAGTTCTGCAGGAAAATATTCTATGTGTTTTATGAGGTGTTTCCCAACAATTGTGTTTTTTTAAGGAATTGTCATAATGATTAATTAAAATCGATCGAATTCATTAATGGATAGTGCAAAAAATCTTTTTATCATACTACTAACCATTTTTCTTATATAACATATTGCCAAATACTGCAAAACATTCACGAAAATCTCATAAATTTTCATAAAAATCTCTTCTGTTTTTGCTAAATTTCCTAAATTCCATCCCATACAATGCTCTTTAGCATCCCTTTAGCCCCTTACTTGATTTATTGCTCGTATATGAATATGTGCCTCGGTTTCCAATTCTCTCACTTTTACTCTTTCTTTTAAATCGTTAAACTCACTTTTTTTCTGCTTTTCTACTTAATTTTTGTTTTTTTCTTAGAGATCTACTCTTTCGATTCTTTTTCTACAGTAATACATTTTCATTACCAGTTTTAAAGCCCCAATTAACACCGATTTGAGCAATTAGATTATTTACATCTCCAAAATTCTTTCCCAAAGCACTTGTTAAATATAAGTTATCATTCAATTTATATTTAAATAATGTAGAAGAACGATTTAAGCTTTCTTTTTTATGGGGAACTCCCATTCTTTTTACAAATTCATAAGATATAGTTAAACCATCCAAGGCCAACTCCAATTTTCCCCCAAAATCTGAATACTTTTGTTTCATATAATTGTTATTAATTCCAACAAGATTACGATCTTTCATATAACGTCCCACTAAATAAACAGTACAATTATTTGTCTTTCCAGTCCCCCATGATGCTGGTGTCCAACTTAAGGTTGACCAAATACCAAATCTATTAAATCTTTTTGAAGAGAAGTCGTTATTATCAAATGAGTAATTTACAGCTGATGCACCATCAATAGCAAAACGGGTTTTCTTGTTAATATACTTCTTAGGCTGTCTTCAAGCATTATAGATTTTGAATCATTTTCATAATTATATAGCTCTGTTTGATACTTTTCCTCAAAAT
>CAZKOJ010000197.1:0-6458 GCA_964554365.1 uncultured Clostridium sp.
ATTTCTTTAGCTTTTTGCTGAATGACTTTTTCTGTTATCATTCCATCAAGTATCTTTTCTTTTTGAGTTTTTAAAACACTTTTTGCATCTTCATTTTTCTCATAGCTTTCTCCATACTGCTGTTTAATTTGACCTATAACTTGAGTCATATAAGGACTCTTATCTAAATCACCTCTAGTGATTTTTTCTCCATTTACTGTTGCAACAGGGCTTTTTGCTATAGCTTCTGGTGTCTTAGCTATCATAGTACACCCCGCAGTTGAAAATGCAAATACAGATATTACCACTGCACTGACTAATTTTTTTATGTTTTTCACTGTTTATTCCCCCACTCTTCTTAATGTTTTACGAAATACAAGCTAATTTTAACACAAAAACAACTTTACTACAAAATTATTTTTCATTAGATTTTGATATCATATATTCCATAATTTCTTTTATAGAATTAATTAAATTTTCCCTTTTCACCTCCCTTATTTTATATCCGAACCCAGGCTTATCCAGCATTTTTATACTTATCTTTCTATTATAATCCTTTAATAATGCTCTCAGTATATTGTCATCTATTCTTTCTCTACTCTCAAATTGGAATACAATTTCATCTTTTTTCTCTTTTATTTCCTCGATTCCTAATTTTTTACCTATGCTTCTTGTATATGCTATATTCATAAGGTTATACACTGAAATCGGTATGTCTGAAAATCTATCTTCTAACTCTTCCTCAATATCTTTCATATCTTCATAAGAGTCGATAGCTGCTATTTTTTTGTATACTTCTATCTTTTGTACTTCATCTTTTATATAGTCTGCTGGAATATATGCATCTACTTTTAATTCTACAGTTGTCTCTACAGGTTCTTTATCTATTTCTCCTTTTACAAGCTTTATTGTGTCTTCTAACATTCTACAGTATAAATCATACCCTACAGAAGCCATATGACCATGTTGAGATGATCCCATCATATTACCTGCACCTCTTATCTCAAGGTCTTTTAATGCTATTTTAAATCCTGAACCTAGCTCTGTAAAATCCTTTATAGCTTTAAGCCTTTTTTCTGCTACTTCAGTTAAAACCTTATCTTTTCTATAAGTAAGATAACAATATGCTATTCTATTTGTCCTACCAACTCTTCCTCTTAACTGATATAACTGTGATAATCCCATTCTATCAGAATCATATATTATCATAGTATTTACATTCTGAATATCCATTCCTGTTTCTATTATTGTAGTCGCTACAAGGATATCATACTCATTTTTCATAAAATCCACTATAATATTTTCTAATTCTCTTTCTTGCATTTGACCGTGAGCAACTGCTACTCTAGCTTCAGGAATTAGCTTAGATACATAGGATGCCATTTCTTTAATATTTTCTACTCTATTGTATACAACATAAACCTGACCACCTCTATTTAATTCCCTTAATATAGCATCTCTTGTTAATTGTTCATTGTACTCTATCACATAAGTCTGTACTGGGTATCTTTCTTCTGGCGGTGTCTCAATAACACTTATATCTCTTACTCCTACTAGAGACATGTGTAATGTCCTTGGAATAGGTGTTGCACTTAAAGTTAGTACATCTATATTTTTCTTTATTTTTTTAATCTTTTCCTTATGAGTAACTCCAAATCTTTGCTCTTCATCTATTACCAAAAGGCCTAGGTCCTTAAATTGTATATCCTTCTGAAGAATCCTATGTGTTCCTATAAGTATATCCACTTCCCCATCTTTTAAAGCCTTCATAGTAACTTTTTGTTGTGATGCGGTTCTAAATCTGCTGATCATATCTATCCTCACAGGGAAATCTGAAAATCTTTGTACAAAGTTATTATAATGTTGTTGTGCCAATATTGTAGTAGGAACTAATAGTGCAACTTGTTTTCCATCCATTACTGCTTTAAAGGCTGCTCTTATAGCCACTTCTGTTTTTCCGTAACCCACATCTCCACATAAGAGTCTGTCCATGGCTTTATCTGATTGCATATCTAATTTTATATCGTCTATTGCTGTAATTTGATCTGGAGTTTCCTCATATGGAAACTCATCCTCAAATTGTTTTTGCCAGACAGTATCCTTAGAATACTTATAACCTTTCAACGTAGATCTTACTGCATATAATTTTACTAGATCTTCTGCAATTTCTTCTATAGACTTTTTAACTTTTCTCTTAGCCTTAGACCATTCAGCACTTCCTAACTTATTTATTTTAGGGGCCTTTCCTTCTGTTCCTATATATTTTTGCACCATATCAAGTTGCTCTACAGGAACATATAACTTATCATCTGAATCATAAGTTAGCTCAAGGTAATCCTTTTTGTGTCCTTGTAATTCTAATTGTTTTATTCCTTTATATACACCTATACCATGATTCACGTGAACCACATAGTCACCTGGTTTTAACTCTGCAAAACTTTTAATCTTATTTATGCCCTTTTTAGATGATCTATTAACAGATTTTCTTTTTGCTTCTCCAAAAACCTCTTTGTCTGAAATAACACATATTTTTAGTTCTGGATATTCAAATCCATTTAGTTGGCTTCCAAAAGTTATTACTACCTCTCCTGGCTGCACATCGTGTATTACATCATTATACGAGCTTTCTATATCATTATCCCTTAATGTATTTACTAATCTCTCTCCCCTAGGTCTAGTACCTGATAAAATAACTATTTTAATTCCTTTACTTTTTTTATCCTTTATATCTTCTATAAGCAAATCTATTTGTCCATGATAATTATGCAATGTTATTTGAGAAAAATTAACTATGGCTTTTGGTGCCAATATTTTTGTAGATTTAGGTATAGCATCTAGTGTCATAATTTTCTGTTCTTGTAAAATTTGGAGTATGTGTGCTTTATTAAATAAAAGTCCACTTTGTTTAGGTAAAATACTTCCTCTTTCAAGAAAACTTTTGTAATTTTCTTCAAATTCAAAATATACACTGTCTATCTTTCCTTTACACCTTTGTAAATCATCTATAACTATGAAATAATCTTCTATATAATCAAAAAAGGAAGAAGGATTATCATAAAAATATGGTAAAAAGCTATCTATAGTTTCGAAACTCCAATTTTCCTTAAGACAATCTAGATTTCCTCTAATTACTTCATTAACATTCTCAATAGCTTTATTGTTATTCTTCTTCTTAAGTTTCTCAACTACAGCCTTTAAGTCACATTCCATACCCTCATAGCCCTTTTTTATGATTTTATTATCTAAAATCATTTCTTCGGCTGGAAAAATTTCTATACTGGTTATTTTTTCAATACTTCTTTGAGATTCTAAATTAAAACTTCTAATAGAATCTACTTCATCTCCAAAAAGCTCTATCCTATATGGCTCCACGTCTATAGGGGAGTATACATCTATTATACCCCCTCTTATAGAAAATTGCCCTTTACTATCTACAATCTCTACTCTTTCGTATCCACATTGTGTAAGTTTTTCATTTAACCTATCTAAATCTAAAATATCTCCTACCGAAATATCTAAGGTATAATCCCTATAAAGATTTACAGGAATATAACTAGAAGCTATAGCTTCTATACACGTTACTATTATTTTTTTGTCCTTTTTAAGCATTTGTCTAATTACTTTAAGTCTTTCCCATCTTAAGTCACCTGATATAGCATAAATATTATAAAAAACCACTTCTTTTGTGGGCAAATAATAAACATTAGGGACATATAAACATAAATCTTCATATAATTTTTTTGCTTCTACATCACTATGGGTAAGTATTAAAAAAGGCTTGTCTAATTCTTCATACACTCCGTTTATTAAATACCCTCTTGCAGATTCTGAGAGACCAAATATCCCTACAGGAACCTTATTTTTTTCTATATTATTAATTATACTTTTAAACTCTCTACTATTTTTAAGAGGTTTTAAAAGTCCATTTAATCTCATTTTAACAACCACCCTATAAACTTTTAAAATTTTGGTTAAGGCATCTGAACGAAAATAACAAGTCAAAAATTCTGAGGATATTTTGTGGTAGGCAAAGAGCCATTCCCTGATCATAGTGCACTATTTAAGGTTTATAGTGTTAAAGTTTAACACAAAACAGACCTGAATATTGACTAGTTATTTTTTTGAAGGTGCCTAAGCTACATAAACATATTTTTATGACAGTTAATTACCACTTAACAATCCCATTTTTAAAAATCAGGGATAATTGGCAATAAACTCTTAGCTAAGTCGAACTAAGATTTAGGTTAAGTGCAAACTTCATGACAATCAAATTTCACTTGATACCTTGAAGCCATTAAACTTATTCATAGCCTCCGCAGCATCAGACATTATTATACATTCCACAGCATCTACACTAGCTTGGAAAACCTTTTCAACTTTTTCTCTATCTTCGGAATTAAATTTTCCTAAAACATGAGATATTAGCTCTAAATTAGGCTGTCCTACTCCTACTTTAATTCTAGGAAATGCATCAGTTCCTAAATTGGCTATAACATTTTTTATTCCATTGTGACCACCAGCACTTCCTTCAGTCCTTATTCTAAGTCTTCCCACTTCTAAACTTATATCATCATATACAACTATCATGTTTTCACTAGCTATTTTGTAAAAGTTCATCACTTCTCTTACGCTTTCTCCACTTAAGTTCATATATGTACTAGGTTTTAATAAAATAACTTTTTTTGATCCTATTTTTCCTTCACCATACATTCCTTTGAATTTTTCCCTGTTAACATTTATATTATACTTACTGCTTATTAAATCTATAATATCAAATCCTACATTATGTCTAGTATGTTCATACTGCCTTCCTATATTGCCTAAACCAACAACTAAAAACATTATTTCACTCCTAACTATTCTTTTGTCTGTTATTGTTCACTAAACTATATATTATACTAAAAGACATAAATAATAAAGAGACCTAAAGTCTCTTTATTTACTTTTCTCTTTCACTTCTGAAAGAACTATATTCATTTCTATATTCTTTCCATTTCTCCAAATTTTACACAATATAGAATCTCCAATTTTATGCTTATCTAAAACGTCAGACAGCTCTTCAAATTTTTTAATATTTTTATTATCTAGCTGTACTATAATATCTGTAGGTTTTATTCCTGCAGTAGCAGCTCCACTACCTGATATTACTTGTTTTACATACACACCTTGAATCTTATTATCTTCTGAAACTACGCTTTGTCCGTATATACCAAGACACGGTCTTGACACTTTGCCATAATTCATAAGCGACTTTATTATATCTTTTGCTTCATTTATTGATATTGCAAAACCTATTCCCTCCACATTTTGATCTGCACCAATCTTTAAGCTATTTATACCTATAACTTCACCAGATGCATTGCAAAGAGGTCCTCCGCTATTACCTGGATTTATAGCGGCATCCGTTTGGAGAACCTTATATATAGCTCCTCCGTACTGTATTTTTCGATTTAAAGCACTTATTATACCTGACGTAACTGATCCTGCAAATTCATTACCTAATGGATTTCCTATGGCAATAGCTATATCCCCTACTTTAACTTTAGAAGAATCTCCAAATTTGACTGTAGGTAAATTTTGTGCCTCTACTTTTATAACAGCTAAGTCTGATCTTGGATCTGTTCCAACTACGGTTGCAGGTAAAATTTTGCCACTTGAAAATTTGACAGTAACCTTAGTTGCTCCCTCAATTACATGATTATTAGTAACTATATATCCATTAGGATCAAATATAATTCCTGAACCACTGCCTACATCCTGCAATCCCAAATAGCCTTCACCCTTATTGCTTATTCCTACTACCGTAGGTCCTACAACTTCAGCTACTTTGGTTATAGAATTCTTCGATGTATCCACAATTTTAGCTTGAGCACCTTCATTTCTAGGTTGAGTTAAAGACTGGTTTGGCAATATATAAGGTTTGGTGGAATACATTTCACTTACTATATAAGCTCCTGATATTCCTCCTGAAAGAGCTGCTATTAATACAAATGTAATACCCTTAGCAATGCTTTTAAGCCTAGCTCGTTTCCTGCTATTGGTAAATTTTATTCCACCTTTATCAGCATCTACATTTACACTTTGCCATTTAACATCTTTAATTTTATCAACTCTATTATCATCCATCTAATTACACCTCATAATACATTCTATTTACACCTATTATATATATTATAGCAAGATCTCTTTACATAACTATGGACAAAATGTAATTATTGTTTAAATCCTTTTTAGTGTAAAGGTAAATATAACCCCTTCAGGTTCTTTGTTTTCAACCCATATGTCTTCTCCTAGTTGTGTAAGGATGCATCTTACTATGGAAAGTCCAAGACCTGTACTTACTTTTGAAGTTCTAGATTTATCTACTTTATAAAACCTATCCCATATGTGTTTTAAATCAGCTTCTGGTATGCATGTTCCATCGTTAAATACTGATATTAAAACTTTATCGCCTTTTATTTTAGTAATAATTTTTATAT
>CAZKOJ010000198.1:0-6424 GCA_964554365.1 uncultured Clostridium sp.
TAGTGCCGATGGTACTGCAGGGGCAGCTCTGTGGGAGAGTAGGTCGTCGCCAGGTGAATATGGTTTACTAGCTCAGTTGGTAGAGCACATGACTTTTAATCATGTTGTCCGGGGTTCGATTCCCCGGTAAGCCACCAAAAGAAACACTCTTTAAAGAGTGTTTCTTTTTTTACGTTGTAGTATAATAGTGTGGAAGAGTAATAAAAGTTTGGAGGTACAATTGAACATATGGAAGATGTAGAATTTCTAAGAAAAATATGTGAGGCTTACGCTCCAAGTAGCAGAGAGCATTGGCTTTATCCTATAATAAATGATAACTTTAAAAAATTTGGAGATGTGTCTATAAGTCATTTAAATAATATATATATACACAAAAAAGGTAATAACAAAGGGAAAATAATGATTATGGCACATGCGGATGAAGTTTTTCTTATGATAAAAAATATTGATGAAAAAGGATTTTTAGCATTTAAAACTATAGGAATAGACCCCAAAACATTGCCTTCACAAGAAGTTATTATACATGGTAAAAAAAATATTTTAGGTATTATAAATTCGAAACCTAAAGAATTTATAGGAAAAGATGAAGTTACGAATACAGAAATGCTTTTCATAGATACAGGATATGATTTAGAATATATAAAGAAGTATGTTAATATAGGAGACTATGTTACTATAAAAAGAAAAACTAGTTTATTATTGAACAATAACTTAGCTGGTAAATCAATGGATGATAGAGCGGGAATTACTGCTATGTATATATGTGCATTAGAGCTAGAAAGAATAAAGCATGATATGGATATTTACTTTGTATGCTCATGTCAAGAAGAAGTAGGACATAGGGGCGCTAAAATGGCTAGTTATGAAATAAAACCGGATATAGGAATTGCTATAGATGTGACCTTTGATAGTGGAAAAATGGGCGATTTAGACAGAGAAAATAAACTTGGAAATGGTCCTGTTATATGTATAGGGCCCAATATTCATCCAAAGCTAAGAAAGCATATTATGAACATTGCTGAAGTATATAATATACCATATCAAGTTGAGGTAGAGCCAGGCAATACCGGAACGGATGCTTGGGATATTCAAATATCTGGAAATGGAATACCATGCCTTTTAATATCTATTCCAATAAAATACATGCATACATCAGTAGAAATTGTAAATATAGATGATATAAGAAATACTGCAAGAATTTTAGCTAAATTTATAGAGAAACTAAAACATAGTGAGTTGGAGGGATTACTTTGCTTTTAGAAAAACTTTGCAATTCATTGGCACCATCAGGTTATGAGGGTGATGTGAGAGAGATTATAAAAAATGAACTTAAAGATTTTGTAGATGATATAAAAATAGATAGAATGGGCAATATTATAGCACATAAGAAGGGGAATGGACCTAAGGTTTTAATAGACACACACATGGATGAAGTTGGTTTTATTATAACATCATTTAATGAAGATGGAACATTAAAATTTGCACCTTTAGGAGATATAGATACTAGAATCATTCCGTGTAACCAGGTTTTAATTGGGGAGAAGAAGATTAACGGAGTAATAGGTCTAAAGCCTATACATCTTCAAGATAAAAATGAGAGAGAAAAAAATATAAGTTACAATGATTGCTGCATAGATATAGGCTCAAGTTCCAAAGAACAAAGCAAAAAATTTATAAAACTTGGAGATTTTGCAGTATTTGATACGGATTTTTGTGAATTTGGAAATGGACTAGTTAAGGGTAAAGCTATTGACAATAGAATTGGTTGTGCTGTACTTATTAATTTATTAAAGGATAAGTATAACTGCGATTTATATGGAGTATTTAATGTTCAAAAGGAAACTGGTGAAAGAGGGGCTTATGTCTCAGCATTTAATATAAATCCAGATATAAGTATTATTATAGATGCTAGTTTAAGTGGAGATGTACCTGGAGTTCCTGAAAATTTAAAGATATGTGATATTGGCAAAGGACCTGTTATACCGATTAAGGATAAAAATGTTTTATTTTCTAAGTGTGTTATAAATAAAATATTAGATGTAGCCCAGAAATCAAATATTAATTACCAATATAAAAAGAAAATTGTTGAACAGAGTGATAGCATTGCCCTGGAAATGACACAAGCTGGAATAAATACAGCAGCGGTATTTATTCCATGCAGATATATACGTTCATCTATGTCTATATGCAGTTTAGAAGATTATAATAATACTATAAAACTTATGATAAATTATCTAAAAACCATATAATTATTGAAATAAAGGGGGTTAATTAATGGATAAAAGTTTAGTAAAGCTTATAAATGCATTTGGAATTAGTGGTGATGAGGACGAAGTTAGGAATATTATAAAAGATGAATTGAGCAGTGCTGATTGTAATATTAAAGAAGATAAAATGGGAAATATGATAATAAAGATAGGACAAGGTCAGGAAAAGCTTATGATTTGTTCACATATGGACAGCATAGGATTTATAGTTTCTCATATAGAAGAAAATGGACTCATAAGAGTAGAAAAAATAGGTGATTTTAATTCTAATAATGTATCTCATAGCTTTATAAGATTTAAAAATGGAACTGTTGGAAAAATATTAGTAAATGAAAATGAAATATTTATAGATATAGGAGCTAAAAATAAAGAAAATGTAGGTAATAAAGTTAAAGAAGGAAATACAGCATGCTTAGTAGGTCCATATTTAGAATTTGCTAGCAATAATTTAGTGAGTCCCTCATTAGATAATAGGATAGGATGTTACATATTATTAAGATTAATAAAAGAAATAAAAAATTCAAATAAAGAAATATACTTTGTATTTTCATGTCAAGAAAAATTAGGGGGAAGAGGAGCGAGGTCAGCTGCTTATTCTATAGATCCTGATTATTGTATTATTGTAGATTTGGAAAATGCAAGGGATGCTGTGGATTCTTCCATTAATATTGAAATAGATAAGGGACCTGTATTAAAACTTATGGATAATTCAATAATAATGCATGAGAATATAAAAAACATGCTTGAAGAAGCAGCCAGTAGAGTAAATGTGGGTATTCAATATAGTATAAGTGTGGGACATTCAGAAGGTGGTTTAATACATAAAGAAAGAGCTGGCATAAGAACTGGTGAAATAGCAGTTCCTTGTAAGTATAAAAATTCAATTTCAGAAATGGTTTCTATCAATGATATAGAAGATACTATAAAAGTTCTAAGGGATATATTATAAAGATATAAAATATCACAGAAAGGTTTTTTATATGAATAAAAAATTAAAATGGTTTTTAGTTGTAGCTTGGATGATAGTAATTTTTTGGTTTTCTAATCAGCCAGCTGTTGTATCAGATGAAAAAAGTAGGTTTGTAATACATTTTTTAAATATTTTAGGACTAAATCTAGATAGCATTTTAGGGGAATTAGCCAATTTTGTAGTTAGGAAGATTTCTCATTTTACTGAATACTTCATATTATATATTTTTTTATTTAATGCTTTAAAAGAAAACTTCAATGTTAAAAAAGCAATAATATTAGGAATACTAATATTATTTTTATATGCTTGTTCTGATGAAATTCACCAGTTTTTTATTCCAGGAAGAAGTTGTAGATTTATGGATGTACTTATAGATACTAGTGGAGGAATTTTTGCATCAGTTATCTTATATTTAAACAATAATAAAAAATAGGCTAAAAGCAGCCCTAAATTTAAATTTTATTTAGAGCTGCTTTTAATTTATTCCAATCCTGTTCATACATAGAGTAAAATTCTTCATTTCTATTATAAGTTAATGCAGAGGGGTGGTACATAGGAAATATATATTTATTTAAATGTTCATTAAAATAGATGCTGCCATGGCATTCACCTATAGATTTAAAACTAGTTAATCTTTTTAAAGGAACATTACCTAAGGTTACGATAATCTTAGGGTTAACAAAAGAAATTTCTTCGTTTAGAATTTCTCTAAAAAGTTCTACTTCGGAGGATTTGGGAGGTCTATTACTTATACTTATTCTACCGGTATCACTTTCCTTTATTTTTATTGGTCTAAAAAAGCAAGTATTTGTTATACGAACTTCATTTCTACATAATCCTATAGAAGTTAAGTATTTTTCAAAATTCTTTCCTGCCATACCTACAAAAGGTTTTCCGGACTCAATTTCTGTTTTGCCAGGCGCCTCTCCTACAAATAATATATTACATGGAATAGGACCATTACCAGAAATAAAACCTCCAATTTTTTCTGCTGTATAATTCTCACTTATTTTTTTGATTTTTTCTATTAACATTTCATCTACATTCATCAATAAAGTCACCTCAAAGTTTAAATTTATTTAATTTTATCACAACTGCATATAGTAATATATAATTATTCTATCTTTAAATTTAATATTTATTAATTAACATATATGCTGTGATTCTTTAGGTAATAATATGAATTGTATTGATACACTTTTATATAATTATTTAAAATGATATAATTATTTAAAATGATATAATTTTTTCAAAGAAAATATTTTGCTAGGAGTGATAAAAAGATGAAGGTTCCATATATAATGACACCAGGTCCAACTCAAGTAAGAGAAAATGTACGATTGGCAAGAAGTATTGAATGCACTAATCCAGATTTAGATCTACAATTCTATGATTTCTATAAGGAAACCTGTGAAAAAATAGGAACGTTAATAAATACAAATGAGCAAGTAAGGATTTTAAGCGGAGAAGGAATATTAGGATTAGAAGCTGCATGTGCATCTTTAACAGAAAAAGAAGATAGAGTGTTAGTAATAGACAATGGTATTTTTGGAGAAGGATTTGCTGATTTTGTAAAAATATATGGAGGCGAAGCCGTCTTTTTTAAAGGAAATAGAGAACAAGAAATAAATATAGAGGAATTAAGGACGTTTTTAGAATCGGATAGTGACTTCAAATATGCCACTGTAGTACATTGTGATACACCATCAGGGGTTTTAAATAATATATCCAAAATATGCCCCTTATTAAAAGAAAAAGGTATAATTACAGTTGTAGATAGTGTAGCTGCAATGGGTGGGGAAGAAGTAAAGGTGGGTGAATGGCAAGTAGATATATTGCTAGGTGGTTCACAAAAATGTATTTCTGCACCTCCAGGACTTACTATACTAAGTATAAGTGAAGACGCTTTTAATTGTATGAAAAACAGAAAAAGCCCTGTAGCCTCTTTTTATTGCAATCTACTTATATGGGAAAAGTATTATGAAAATAAATGGTTCCCATATACGCAACCTATAAGTGATATAGTAGGACTTAGAAAAGCTATAGAAAATATGTTAGAAGATAAAAACATATTGCTTAGACATAGAAAAATATCAGAAAGTACTAGAAATGCGGTTAGAGAAGCAGGATTAGAACTCTACATTAAAGAAGGATATTCAAGTACAGTTACTGTTATTAAGGTTCCAGAAGGAATAAATGATAAAGATCTAAGAGAGTATATGGTGAAAAATTACAACGTATTAATAGCAGGTTCATTTGGATATTTAGAGGGAAAGGTAATAAGAATAGGTCACATGGGAGAAAATGCAACAATAGATAAAGTAAGCTACGTGTTGAGTGCTCTTCAAAAGTCATTGAAATACTTTGGGTTTAATTGCAAAGGCGATATGTGTAGCTATTTTTTAAGGGAGTTTTAAATAAAGCTGTCTCACTATTTTGAGTGAGACAGCTTTTAACTACCTAAAAATGAGATCCATTTTCATAATAACAATTTTCTTTAAAAACAGTAAAAAATATATCTACATCTTTATAACCAGCACTATGTATAAAATCAGTTATACATTTCGCTACCTTATCTTGAGTTTCTTGACCTCTATCAAACCAAGCAACTTCAACAAATGGATAACCGTCAACTACCTTGCCATCTTTTACAAAGGATGTAGGTATACATTCTATTGTAAAATAGCTTTTAGGACAACCTATAATGTTCTCTAATTTGTCAACTAGTTCAGTGCTTATAGAACAAACATGGTTTGTTGCTATACCTCTTATTTTTATTTGTGGCATTTTAATCACCTCCTTGTATATTTTAACCTATGATATGAAAAAAATAAATATATGATTTATTTTATAGTCAACTGATTATAGTAGAGAGATTATAAAAACAGCTAATTTAACCCATGAAATAGGTTAGATTTTAGTATATAAACCTGATATTAAGTAAAGTTTAAGTAATATATTATAACAACATAACCTTGTGTATCAGTATAAGCATAATGAAGGAAAGTATGTTTAAATTAAAGAAAAAAATATGTAAACACATGTTAGTAACTGAATAAAACATACTTAACATAAAAAATGTGATACAATAACACTTGTCGCTTGAGAGAACGGCAAGTTGCTTAAGAAAATAAAACATAAAAAATATGTTGACAAGAACTTAAGTAACATGATATTATGTAAAAGC
>CAZKOJ010000199.1:0-6374 GCA_964554365.1 uncultured Clostridium sp.
ACAGATAATCATTACTTTTGGAATTTTCATATCTTTTGCAATTTCTAAAACAAGTAATAATTGTTGCTTACCATAACCTTTTTTTCGCTCAGTTGGACGAATGCCATAGCCTATTTGTCCTCCATGTTTTTCTAATTCATCAGTTAAAAAGTGACGGAGTTGAATAGTACCTATAATTCTATTATCAGATTTTCTTACAGAAAAGAATGTGCTGGCATGAACATTATTGCGAAGTTTATCTTTCTCAATTGAAAGAACAATTTCAAGCCATTCATCAAAATCATTATAACGGGCTAGGCCACAACTGCCATTGATATTAATTTCTTCAAAGTCTAAATACTCTTGTTTGTATTCCAGAATTTTTTCTTCTAAAACCTTTGATGGGTTTACTAAAATTAATTCACTCAATTTAATACCTCCTTATATAAATAATCTATAGTTCGCCTTAAAATACTGTTGTGAACTAAATACTTTAGAAAACAATTATATCCTACAGTGATATTATAATATTATTTCTTCTCTTTTTTGAATAAATGTCTAATTTTAAAATTGTTATCTACAACAAAATTTATTTTAGCAGAAAAAATAAGCTTTAAGTACTCATCCAAAGTACCTAAAGCCTATTTTTGTTTGAATATTAATGAATAAATATTCACTTGCTGGTAACCCTCAAAGTTGTACTAGTGAAGGTCAAAGTTGTACCTGAACTTCTAACATTTATTCTAGATAATAAACTTAGCTGCAACCAGTAGTTGAGCCGCAATCAAGACAAATCATACAAGTACCATTTCTCACCATTCTAGTGCTAGCACAGTTAGGACAAGTAGAACCATAAAGTCTTTCACCATCAATTTTTTTTGTTTTAAGTTTATTTTCTTGGATATTGAAAGAAGTTATAGTGCTACTACTGTTTAAACTATCATCATCATAATTTCCAGGTTTAACTTGACATCTGGAAAAATCACCAAGTTCTATGTCAATAACTTTGCTTATTAAATCAGATATAGAACTTACAGATTTTATATAGGGATGTTTCTGAACAAAACCATAAGGTTCATACTTTTGACCTCTTAGCATTCTTGCAATATCCTGTGGTGGAACATGATGTTGGAGCATTACAGAAACAGCTTTAGATAGTGAGTTTAGAAGTCCTGTTATTATAGTGCCCTCTCTATCTGTAGTGATATATATTTCTGATATTTCGCCATTTTGACGTCTGTTAACAGTAGTGTATATTTTCACATCGTCAATTTGTGCTGGATGAGTAGTGCCGCGTCTTATTCCTACAGGTTTATCACGTTTTGAATGTTTAACTCCCTTTTGTAAATCTTTAGCTTTTTCAAGGAGTTGTTTATAGGTTAAATTTTCAAGCTTTGAATCCACAGTGTCCGTAAGAGAAGTATTCAAAGGTTGTGATGCTTTGGAAGAATCTCTATATAGAGTTATTCCTTTTATTCCAAGTTTCCAAGAAGATAATATTACATGTTCAAAATCAGCTATAACAGCATTTTTAGGTAAATTTACAGTTTTTGATACTGCACCAGATATAAGTGGAGTTATGGAAGCCACCATAAGCACATGACCCATAGGTGATATATATCGTTCACCACTACCACAACGATTTGCAGTATCAAAAATAGGTAGATGTTCTTCTTTTAAGTGAGGAGCACCTTCTATTTTTCCATCTAAAATTTTATCATATGTAAATCCGTTTTCTGTAACTGTTTCTTTTTCAAGTACATATTCTAAAATATCTTCTATTTGTTCATTGGAATATCCAAGATTCTTTAAAGCTGTAGTTATAAGAGGATTTATTATAGTCATAAATCCGCCACCAGAAAGTTTTTTGTATACTATATGGCTGAAAAATGGTTCTATAGATGTAGCACTACAATCCATTGCAAAAGAAATAGTTCCTGTAGGAGCGATTACTGAAACCTGTGCATTTCTATAGCCATACTGTTCACCAAAATTTAGAGCATTACACCAAGAATCTTTAAGGCATAAGCTTATATATTTAAATCCTTCTTTATCTAAAATTTCATGATTAACTTTTATTGGATTATAATTCAAGCCTTCAAAAGTACTACCATACTTATCTTTACTAGTTTTAAGAACATCATAAGGATTAACACCAGCAGTTCGTGCATGGTTTCTTATAACTCTCATCATATAAGGTTTATTTATTTCAAACTTATTAAAAGTACCAACCTCTTTAGCCATTAATGAAGAGATAAAATAAGAATGACCTGTAAGTATTCCTATTAAAGAAGAAGTTAAATTCCTTGCTTCATCAGAATCATAAGCATATCCCATTACCATGAAAAGAGAAGCTACATTAGATATACCAAGACCTGTAGGTCTAAATAAATAACTTTTTCTTGCAATATCCTCTGTAGGATACTGTCCCCATTGTATTGAAGCTTCAAGAATTAATTGAACTAAACCTATAACATGTAAATATCCATTTATATCAAATTTCTTAGTGTCATTGTTATAGAATTTATATATATTTATAGATGCTAAATTACAAGATGAATCATCTAAAAATGCATATTCTCCGCAAGGATTTGTGGAATTAATTTTATTATAAGGAGCATTTAAAACACCATCTTCTCCAGCAGGACAAGTATGCCAAGCGTTGAAGGTATCACTAAATTGTGGAGCTGGGTCTGCACACTGCCATGCTGAGGAATTAAAAGATTCCCAAATATCTGATACTTTAATTTTTTTGCTAAGTTTTGAATCAATTCTTCCTTTAAGTTCTATAGTTTCATCCGGAGTATCATTTAATTTGTCAACTTTACTCATGAAATAATCAGAAAATCTAATGGAGTTATTACTATTCTGCCCAGAAACTGTCTCGTAAGCTTCACCATCAATATCTATATCATAACCCATTTTTCCAAGAGCTCTTACTTTATTTTCTTCTTTAGCTTTCCAGGTTATAAAGTCCATAATTTCAGGATGATCAACATCTAAGCATACCATTTTAGCTGCACGCCTTGTAGTACCACCAGATTTTATGGCACCAGCATTTCTATCTAGACCCTTTAAAAAACTCATTAATCCAGATGAAAAACCACCACCAGAAAGTTTTTCGTTTTTTGCTCTTATACGAGAAAAATTAGTACCTGTACCAGAACCACCTTTAAAAAGTTTTGTTTCTGTAACATATTGCTCTGATATAGAATGTGGACCTAAAAGTTTATCCTCTATAGATAATATAAAACAAGCTGAGGCTTGAGTTCTGGTATAGTTGTCAACAGTTTCTACAACTTTGCCCTGTTTCTCGTCAAAAAAATAATTTCCTTGGTTAGTACCTTTTATATTATAAGAATGAGCAAGTCCTGTGTTGAACCACTGAGGGGAGTTAGGGGCATACATTTGGTTTAACAAAGCATAAACACATTCATCATAAAAAATAGAAGCTTCTTGTGAAGTTTCAATTAAACCTTCATTCTTTAAAGCTTCACACCAAAAGTTAACCATTCTGTGAGCTACAGACTTCATACTGTTTTCATAACCTAGTTCATTAGTAAGTCCTGCTTTTCTAAAATATTTTGAAGCTATGATATCACATGAAGTTTGAGAATATTGCTCAGGAAATTCTAAGTCCTTCATATCTACTAGTACTTTACCAGTTTTATGGTCTTTTAAAAATACATCTGTTTTTTTCCATTTGAATAAATCATATACAGTTATATCTGCATTATTTTCCAATTCCATTGTGTAGTATCTTTTAAATAAATCTTTTATAGATTTCAATATAAAAATCCTCCTTGTATGTAACAAATATTATACTATATATAGTATAACGCACATTGCTAATATACTATATATAGTCATATGCTTATTATAAGATATATTAACATTAAATTCAATAATAAATATTTGCAAAAAACATTAATTAATTAATTAATATTTAAAAGTATTTATTGTAAATATATGAATAAATTTTAATAATTATACAATTTTAAGTAAAAAATATAGGAAATTTAGAAAAATTAATACTAAATGATAAATTAATACTGTTAATATGTTAACAAATATATTAAATTGTAGTAATATATAGATGAACTAATAAAAATATTATGAAAATTAAAGTTAGATTAAAAAGGAGATATAAACTATGAAAAAAATAAGTACAAAAATAGTATCTTCAATTATAGTATGTTGCACAGTATTATCCTTAATTATAGGTGGTACATCCATATTTAAGAGTGCGTCTATAATTAGAGAGGAAGTTTCTTTGAAAACGATTGCTCAAGGAGAGGCTACAGCAAAAAAACTAGATGAAAATATATTAAATGTAGAAAACACAACAAGGAATTTAAAAGCTGTAGTTACTACAATAGTGGACAAGGATAAGTTAAGTACTAATTATTTAGAATATGAGGCATCGTTAAAGCCAATAGTTGAAAGTGTTGCAAATGGACAAAAAGACATAATGGGTGTATATGTTATTCTCAATGAAGAGCTTGCTGGAGGTGCTTATGGAGCATGGTATGCAGATACCCTCAATAATGGTCATTTTACCTCACATAAGATGACAGATAAAAGTGAATTTAAACAAGACAATTCTAATATGGCATGGTACTATGAGCCTATAAAACAAAAAAAGGCTATATGGAGTGATCCTTATGTAAATAAGGAATTAAATATGGAAATGATTTCGTGCACTACTCCCATATTTAAAGATAATGTACTAGTGGCAGTAGTTGGTATAGATATAAATTTTAAAAATTATAGAGATAGTATAAATAAAATGAAAATTTATGATACCGGATATGCTTGCTTGCTAAACAGCAAATATGATTATATTGTACATAAAACTCTTAAGGTAACAGATAACTTAAATAAAATTGATGGTGGAGCTTATAAAAATATTTCAGATAAAATTGGAAAGAGTAAATCAGGAGCTGAAAATTTTGATACGTCTGAAGGAAAAAACCTACTAAGCTATGCACATCTTTCAAATGGATGGGTTTTATTAACTGTAACGCCTGAAAAAGAAGTATTTCAGAAGCTAAATAGTTTAACAATTTTATTATTTGTGATTATTGTTTTAGGTGTTGCAATATCTTCATTACTAGCAATTTATTTATCAAGGAGAATAACTGGACCAATTGTATACTCTACAGAGTTAATAAATAAGGTAGCCAACCTTGATTTAACAAAAGGTGATAATGAAAAGAATGAAATTATACTAAATAATAGAGATGAAACAGGAATTATGGGAAAAGCTATTTTGAATTTAAGAGAAGAATTAATTAGTATATTACAAGTGTTAAGAGGAAATTCTAAAGATTTGGTAGGTTTTTCACAAAAGCTTTTGAAAACTACAGAAGAAACAGTAGTATCTATTGATCAGGTATCAAGAACTGTAGAGGAATTAGCTAGAGGATCGCAAGAGCAGGCAACTGATGCCCAAAAGGGTACAGAACAGCTTACAGATCTTGCGGATGAAATAAAAACATCTGTGGATAGTTGTAGTGGAGTTAAAGATTTTTCAAATGAAGTAAAATTAATGAATAATAGAGGTCTTCAATCCGTAGAAAAACTTATAGATAAATTTAATATAAACAACAAAGTTACAGAAAAAGTAGCAGACAATATAGAAAGTTTAGCTAATAAATCTGGAGTAATAGGGAAAATAGTAAATGCTATAGAAACTATAGCAGAACAAACAAATCTTTTAGCGTTAAATGCAGCTATTGAAGCAGCGCGTGCTGGAGAAGCTGGTAAAGGCTTTGCTGTAGTTGCTGACGAAATAAGAAAACTAGCAGAGCAAACTTCAAATTCTACAAAGGAAATAAGTACTATAGTAAGTGATATACAAAAAGAAATAGGTACTTCGAAAAAAAATATGGATACAGGTAAATTTGCAGTGAAAGAAGCTAATGATGCATTACTGGATTCTAATGAAGCCTTCAAAGCTATAGAAAAAGCAGTGAATAATACATTTGAACAGTTAGAAAAACTAGTTTCAAATATTAATAATGTTAATGATAACAAAGATGGAGTTATAAATTCTATTGAAGGTATATCAGCTATATCAGAGGAATCAGCAGCAGCTACTGAAGAAATATCTGTTACAGTTCAGGAGCACACAGAAGCTATGACTCATATTGAACAAACTGCTGAAAAACTTAATGGAGTAGTTGACAAATTGGAGGATATTATTAATAAATTCAAAATGTAAGCATATTACGACGAAAGTGGTACAGTGAATTTTAACTGTATTGCAGCTACTATATATCCATCAGAAACTAGTCGCTTCATTTAGAAGTTCTAATGCTTGACTTATTCAAAAATACCTACCTCCTCCTATGCAACGTCCTTGTTGCGGGAGGAGCTTGTGCCTTCCATGG
>CAZKOJ010000200.1:0-6369 GCA_964554365.1 uncultured Clostridium sp.
CCTGTATCTAAAAAATGTACTTCATAATTTCCTCCATTTGCAAATACATTACTAGCCATACACATAATTATAATAAATAATATCATTATGTTTTTTTTCATCTAATCACTTCCTGATTGTATTTCTTTTTATTATTCTTCGTGATATAGATTTTAATATGCTAGTTAAATTTTTTTTAAAATAGAAAAAAGCACCAAAGGTGCTTTTAATAATTTTTATTTAAGTTTTGTTCCATTCTCATCTTGCTCAATAATTCCTTGCTTCATAAGTCCCCCTAAGGCATTTTTGAAGTAATTTTTACTTTCTTGGAACACTTTTTTTATATCTGTTGGTGAACTTTTATCATTAAATGGCATAAACCCGTCATGCTTTTTAAGATATTGTACTATTTTTTCTTGTAGCTCTGTTCTTTCATCTACAGCTTTTTTCCTCGGTGTAAGACCAAGTTTTCCATCTTCATAGATTTTTTTAACTCTAAGTTTTAATTCATAACCTTCTTTAATGTCTACAAAATACTCATTTCTAAGTATAACACCTCTATAAAGATTGTCTACAGCTATCATGGCACTTCCATTAGTTTGAAAGCCATATACAATACCTGTAATTTCATCTCCTACTCTATAGCTGCCCTCTACTATTTCTTCTGGATTTTCAACATTTAAGTTTTCTAAATATTTATCTATATCCGTAGTAGCCGCAATTCTGGCTGTTTTATCTAAATATATATAAAATAAATAATAGTTTCCTATATCTATCTTATAATTTTGTTCTTTCATTGGAACAAAAATGTCTCTCTCCATTCCAAAGTCTACAAAACTTCCAATATTACTCTTAGATACTACTTTAAGATAAGCAATATCTCCCACTGTAATTAAATCTTCCTTTAATGTTGCTATAACTCTATCCTTTGAGTCCCTATATATGAAAGCTTTAACTTCATCACCTATAGAAATTTCTTTTTCTAATGCGCTTTTGTTAGGCAAAAGTACGTCATCACTAGTGTTTCCTGTATCTGCATCTAAATAATATCCAAATTCTGCCTTTCTGACAACTTTTAAAATGTTATATTCTCCTATGTTTATCACTTATTTTCAACTCCCTGTAATTCAATGAATTTTCAATTTATCTAGTCTATTATATCCTATTAACAAAGGAGTTACTACAATTAAATTAGAATTTTTTTCCCAATTTCACTTAACTTATCTTTAACTAATATTTTTTCCCTCCATCTTTTAGGAATACTGTTAACTCCATAATAAACTCCTGCTAAGCCACCTGTTACTGCTCCAACTGTGTCTGGATCTCCATAAAGGTTTACTGCCTCACAAATAGCGTCTTCTGCATTCACAGTATTTATAAAGCACCATAAAGCACATTGAAGAGTATCTACTACATATCCAGATGGTGTTAATTCTATTTTTTTAGTAGATAAAACCTCCTCATAATCACTATATTTTCTACATTCTTCTTCTATAACTTTTATTTTTTCTTCTCCATTTAAATATCTATAAATTATAGTATTATAAACTTCACAGGCTTCTGCTGCTTTTTCATCATAATGAGTAATCATAGACTGCTCTCTACTTAAATTTATTATCTTATTCAAATCATTGTAGTAAAGTGCTATGGGAATGCATCTCATAATAGTTCCATTTCCTGCACTTTGCCCATCTAATTCTCTATGAGCATATAAGGCTGCCTTTTCCCAACTATCATGTTTTTTATACCCTTCTATTGCTAGCCTTATGGTATTTCCTACATCTTTAGGCTTATTATCATACCAACTCAAAAAATTTTCTCCTATATATTTTAAAGGCTCTTTTGGATTTTTTAGTATGCCCTCCGCTACTGCAATAGTCATCATTGTATCATCTGTAACTTCTCCAGGCTTTAAATTCCAAACACCTCCGCCTAATATTTCCTTTAAATAACCATACTCCTCTTTTCCTTCTTTTTTAGAAAGGAACTCCAAAGTACCTCCTAAGGCATCTCCACAAGCTACCCCAAATAATCCTCCAAATACTCTATGTGCCTTTTTCATAACTCCCCCTCCAATTTTAATATTTAATTTATTCAATATTTAATTTATTCAATATTCTATTAATTCTTATTCTTTAAACCCTATTATAATTCCTTTCTATCGTTTTTTGCAAGTCCTTGTTTTTTTAAACTACAGATGCTAATATCAATATTTCCTCATTATCTTTATATATTTTGTCAAATTGACTTAAAGGAAGCGGATTTGTACCCTTACCTACTTCTATGGTGTATCCTGGTTTTCTATATTCCTCAATAAACCAATCCTTATATCCTGAATAAGATGTTATTCCTGATGTTTCCTCTAAAGAATATCCACTTGCTTTTGAAAACAAAATGCCTAGTTCTTTAGATTCTGGCGGAGTAATTCCATCATATTGCCAGTAAATCACTTCTCCTTGGCTGTGGTATGCTAGAACTAGCCTAAAATTATGATTTCGCGTAAACTTAACTACAGCCTTTACTTCAGGCTCTGATTCTGGAAATGGTCCAGAATACCTTGTAGGTCCAGGTCCAAAAATTCCATACCTAGCTTCTGCATCCTTAGAAAGCTGCCATGAAGCATTATAATTATGATTTAAATCTACACCTCGTATATTTGCTTCCCAGTTCTTTGAAAAATCTTTGTTTCCTTTGTTCCATTTTATTAAATCATTATAAAATGGATTGCTTGTGTTTAGCCCATTAATCACCAAATCAACACCATCAGGATTTACCATAGGCATAATATATATACTGCTTCTGCTCCATATTTCACTTATATCATAGCCCTTAATACTTCCTCCTACTGCATAGGCTTTAGCAAAATTTTCTATGAATTTGGTAAGTAGTGGTGTAGTGATCCATTCTAACGCATGATGAGCTCCATTATAAAATACCTGATTAGGTCCAGTTCCAAGTCTTACATAGTAAAGCTCTCTTCCTAATACACTTTTTCCTGCAGTATCTACTTTTATAAAAGGATATCTTGTTTTTAAACCTTCTAAATCTTTTTTTAATACATCATAAGTATAATTTACGTTAGTATCAACTACATCAATACCAAAAGGAACTACTATTTTGGAGCCAATTTTTAGTTGAAAAGGATCAATACCTGGGTTAGCAATTATAATTTTATATGGCGCAGTATAATATCTTCTTCCTATGTTGTACAATGTATCTCCACTTTTCACAGTATACATTTCATATCCTAATATAAATTTTTCTAAACTTTTATAGGTATTTGGACCAATTATGCCATCAACAACTAAACCATTGTTTTTTTGAAATAACTTTACTGCATTTTCAGTTTGCCTTGTAAATATTCCATTTACATCTCCTGGATTATACCCTATTTTTTTCAACACAGCTTGTATTTTCATTACTTCGGTTCCTCTAGAACCATATTTATAAATTTCCATAAAAACCGCCTAATATTTATTACTATTATTAGCTTATGCTTAATGTGTAAAATTGTTAAAAAAATTTTACTGTTGATTTATTACTATAGAAAAAATAATAGAGTATAGGTAAACTGTTTACCTATACTCTATGCTTCATTATTTATAATTTTGTGCCTCTTCTAAATAATGTTGTGCTGAATCTCTAATGTTCTGTTTTTCTTTTTCGGTAAGCTCTCTTATTACTTTGGCTGGTGATCCCATACATAAAACTCCTGAAGGTATTTTTTTACCTGAAGTTACTAAACTTCCTGCACCTATAATAGTTTCATCTCCTATTTCAGCATCATTTAAAATTTTTGACCCCATGCCTATTAAACAGTGGCTGCCAATTTTACATCCATGTACAATTGCATTGTGTCCAACTGTTACATATTCTCCTATCTCTAAAGGGCTGTTATTTCCTACATGCACAGTACAGTTATCTTGAATATTAGTACCTTTTCCTATATGAATAGAATTACAATCTCCTCTAAGTACAGCTCCAAACCAAATACTAGTATCCTCTTCTAATGTAACTTTTCCTATAACAGCTGCACCTTCAACTATGAAACTGCTTTCAGCTATACTAGGATTTATACCTTTATATTTGTGTATCATTTTAACATCTCCCTTCCTGTATTTTACTTGATTATATCAAAAAACCAGACAAAAACATAGTTTGTCTGGTTTTCATGTAATTATTAAATTATATCTTCTCTACTTAAATCTCTTATATTATTAAGCCCTGTTTCATCCTTCATTTTCATGTATAAGTAAAAAGGAACTCCGAAAAGCATTAATAAAAATCCATACAATACAGTTTCTGCACCTGAACCATAAACTGCCCAAACTGCATATAAAAATCCTAAAAGTGGTACACTTGAATTTTTAATAAACTTCCATACAGTAAAATTTTTCTCCCTTTTTACAAGAAGCATTATTTCCGCTGCTGAAGTACTTGCATAAACCGGAAGATACGCCAAAGTTGCAAGCAAAATCATAAAGCTGAAAGCAGAAACTAAAGATTTTGTATAATTCATTAATAATAATATGTTCGTAAGACTAGCATTTATAATCAATGAAACATAAGGTGTTTTATATTTAGGATGTAATTTAGCAAAAACTTGTGGAAAAACCTTGTCCACTCCAGCCGCATAAGACATTCTTGCTGTAGTTAACAACCATCCTACCGTAGTTCCAAGCACACTTATAACACAAGCTAAAAGTAAAAACTTAGATATACCTTTACCTAAATAAATGGACAATATATCTACTATAGGTGCACTGCTTTTAGCTAACATGCTTTGTGACATAGACCCCATAGAGAAAAAGCTTATAGACATATAAGTTATTACTGCTATAGAAATTCCAAATATAGTGCTAAGTCTTACATTTCTTTCTGGATTTTTTATTTCTCCTGCTGTAACTGAGGCAGTTTCAAACCCTGTAAAAGCCCAAAGCGCTGAAGCAGCAGCAGCTGGTAGCGTATTTATCCCCTTTTCTGCTGGGAACATAGGTGTTAATAAAGCTGGATTAAAATAATAGGCAGTAACTCCAATAAAAAATACAAATAATAACAACTTAAATATAGTTATACCTGTTTGAAAAACTGAAGCTTGTTTAACTCCTTTTATGTTTAATATAGTGAATATCCATAATACGGATGATGTATATAAAAATGCATAAAAGCCATTATTATGTATAGCTGGAATAAGTGCTGCTGTGTAACTTGCCACTGATGTAATTATAGCTGCATTACCTACCCAAGAAGCTACCCAATAAAGCCAAGCATTCATAAATCCCATGAAGCTTCCAAATGCTAATTTTGAATATTCATAGGGCCCCCCAGTTTTAGGTATTTTAGAACCTAAATTAGCAAAAGATAAAGCCAAAAAAATAGACCCCATTCCTGTAAGTGCCCAAGCCAAAAGGGTAGGACCTGGACCAGATGTCATAGCTAGTGTGGCGGGAAGCATAAATATACCTGAACCTATCATATTTCCTGCTACCAAAGTCGTGGCCACTAGAAGCCCCATCTCTTTTTTTAAACCTGTGTCTGTGTGCATAAAAATCATTCCCTTCTGCATAAAAATTTAATAACTAGGTAACTTTATCATATTGAAATCCCACTGTCAACGATTTTTTAAGACTATAAAACTACCCCTCAAAAGGATAAATATTTCTTATTTACACATGTTAATATTTTATACTTTAAGCGAAATACGACACAAATTTAGAGCGGACTACGCTTGAATATATTATTCAAAAAACCGTCCGTTTATTAAGAAGGTCTAAGTTTTTCTTCACAATATATTTAAGCTTCTGTCCAATCTAAATTTTGCGTTGAATATACTTTTTTACTTTTACATATATAATTTCATTTCTTTAAATCCTAGGTCTGATAAGACCGCATGCCGCTAGGCAAGGAAAACTTAATTGCTTAAATTGCATAGAAATCGTTATCCAGATTCGTAGCACCGATTATCTACGAGTTAAGCAGAGAACCCAAATTTTCAATTTGGTGTGAATTGGTTAATTAAACATACAAAATCTATAATTTGGATATGATCGCTTACTCTGTGAGTACTCATGTGAAGAACGAGCAGAAGTTTCATAATTAAAAATAAAGTGTTATATGTGGTAGACATGGAGTAAATGTACCAAAAGTGCTACGCACTAAACACCAATTTAGTAAGAAACTTTGAAAACATAAAGATATAATGAAATTTGCAGCCTACGGCATAAGGGCTTATCAGCCCTTTAATCTAATGGAATAATTTAGTGAATAGAATAGAAGTAATTTGTGAACTTTAACTGTATGGAAGCTGGGATATATTGTGAAGAAACATTTGAGCAAATTTTTAGAAGTTCTTTGCTTGACGTTTCAAAAATACCGTAATTTGTGCCATGG
>CAZKOJ010000201.1:0-6342 GCA_964554365.1 uncultured Clostridium sp.
GCATGTCATTATAATTTATGATTTCAAATTCTTGAGGGTAATAATTAAGACCTACTTGTTCAGCTTTTTCCTCTATAATATCATTCCACTGCTCTAAGTCTTTTACAGTATACTCCAAAACACCACCCCCTATTAATAGTCATTCTTTATATCTACACTAAGCATTTCTCTAAGAGCATCCCACATGTCTTCTTTCTTTTTCATAGCTACAGATACAAAATTATTTTTCTTAATTTCACTAGAATACCTCTTCTTTATGGCACTAATATATCCATAAGCCATAATTTCAGCGTATCCAAATAAATTACATTCATCACATAGCTGATCTGCTGCCTTCACCGCCCTATCATTATCCTCACTCCAATTATCTCCATCACTTACATGAAAAGCATATATATTCCAAATATTCGGATTGTATTTTTCTCTTATAATTTCTAATGCTTTATTATAACCACTCGATATATAAGTTCCTCCAGATTCTACCTTATGAAAAAATTCTCCTTCAGTAACTATTTTAGCTGAAGTAGAATGCGCTATAAATATCACCTCTACATTAGAGTATTTCATATTTATAAACTGATAAAGCATAAAGAAGAAGGATCTTGCCAAGTATTTTTTATTTTGATCCATAGATGCAGATGTATCCATTATACAAATAACCACTGCATTGTATTCCCTTTTTTTTGTAGGCTTAACTCTATAATATCTTAGATCATCTTCTTTAAATGGAAATCTTCCTATAAGTTCATTATCTTCAATATTAAATTGTCTTTTTACATCTTCATTTATTTCATCATCCTCAGAGTTTTCTTTTAATGCTCTTTTCATTCCCTGCTTTCTTTTAAGCTTTTCAACTACAGTTTTTTTCTTAGCAAGTCTTGGTGGAATACCACTCTTTTGATAACCACATTTTTTTCTAGAACCTTCTGATATTATTTCTGAAAATTTCTTCTTGTTTAAATTAGGTAAATTCAAATCTTCAAAAATATACTCCATTATCTCTTCAATAGTTATTTCTGTTTCATATATATCTTCTCCTTCAGCATCTCCTGCACCTTTGCTACCATTTCCTTTAGCATCCTTTTCTCTACCTACAATGTCGCCCCTTTTTTCAGTGCCATCTCCGCTCCCAACACCTGGTACATTTTTACCATATATAAATTTATATTCTTTCAGTCCCCTTATAGGTATTTTAATCTTTTTATTTTTAGTTTGACCTATTATACTTTCCTCCGATAGAATATCCACTAAATTTTTCTTTATAGAATCCTCTACTAACTCCCTGTTTCTCCTCTTATCTTCAGCTGCCCTGTCATGCCCTATAGGATTAAATTCTCTGAATATGGCCATAACATCATCAATCCTTCCATAGATTATTAGCAGCGTATTTCAATATTACATCACAACAGTGATCACAATATCCATTCTTTTTCATTTCTTCTACCATAGAACTATACTTTTTATCTTGTTCTTTATCTCTAACTTTAGATTTTGTAACAATACGAGACATTTCTCTTACAGATGAAGTTATTTTCTTTTCTATAGCCTCTTTCAAAGGTTCGTAGGAGGTATAATCTATTTTTCCACCCTTTCTTATCATATAGAACATATATGAAGTTACATCCGATCTAAAACCTTTAGCAGAACCTTCTGATATACCTATTTGCTCTTCAATAGATCTCATGAATTTCTCGTCTGCCTCTAATTGCTGTCCTGTAGATCTATCTTTAATTTTGGTTTTATTTACATAAGCTTCTGCGTGATCTAAATAATTATTAAACAAACTCTCTGCTTGTTCTTTGAAGCTTTGAATAAATGCCTTAGTTATCTCTTTTTCCAGCACCTTATTATATTCTTTTCTTATAGTATCTTGTATGAAAGCCAAATATTTTCTTCTTAAATCATCAGCCATATCCAAATCTTTAACTGATTTTATTATATTTTCCATAACACTTAGAGGATTTATACAATCATATTCTGAATCTGAAAGTGCATTATCTATAGCTTTAATTATAAATCTTGTGGATATTCCTTCCATACCTTCTCCAAGTCCAGCTTCTTCTTTAAGCTCGGCAATATCTATTTTTTTAGTAGTTCCTTTTTCAACTATTTCTTCACCATTATATATTTTTAGCTTTGTAAAAGACTCAACCTTATTAGATGGCATAAGCCTCGTAAGTATAGCAAACATAGCTGCCACCTCAATGGTATGTGGAGCTATATGTGCTTTAAAATTGCTCTTTTTTAATATTTTTTCATATATTTTTGTTTCTTCATTCAACTCAAGACAATATGGTACTTCCACTTTTACGATTCTATCTAATATAGCTTCATTAGTATGATCTGATTTAAATTTATTCCACTCTGCTTCGTTAGAATGTGCAATAATTACACCATCAAAATATATCATAGATCCTTTTCCTGGTGATGGTATGGATTTTTCTTGAGTAGCTGTTATTATAGCATGCAGATATTCTACATCATTTTTAAATACTTCTATAAATTCAACCATTCCTCTATTTCCCACATCAAAAGCACCATTTAAAGAAAATATACGAGGGTCGTCTTCAGAATACAAATCCATTTTAGATATATCTACAGATCCTACCAACACAGATGTATCTTGATTATTAGGATCTACAGGTGGTACTACCCCTATACCTTTTCTAGATCTTATAGAAAATCCTGTTTTAACCACAGGAAACTTTTCATATTTACCATTAAATTCTTCTTTCAATCTATGTCTACATATAGGACATAAATCACCTTCTATTCTTATCCCTAGGCTTTCTTCAAATTTGCCTCTTAAATGTTTAGGAATGAGATGAAGAGGTTCTTCTCTCATTGGACATCCCTTCAATGAATATACCGGACTGCTTTCTTCTAATGCTTTTTTAAAAACTTCTACTATAGAAGATTTTCCTGATCCTACTGGCCCTACTAAATAAAGCACCTGCCTTGACTCTTCACCTGCCATAGCTGCTGAATAAAAATAGCTAGCTATTTTCATTAAAGTTTTATCAATTCCAAAAAAATCCTTTTTAAAAAAGCCATAACTCTTAATAGTTTCATTTCCATATATCTTTCTTACTCTCAAATTTTCTTCAGGTTTTAAAACCTCAAGACCAGATTTAATTATAATATTGTATATTCTTTTATGAGCTAACTTAGCTATATCTGGATTTTCCTTTAAAATATCAAGATATTCAAGAAAAGTTCCCTGAAAATTTTCCTTTACCCCTTTTTCTCTATCTTGCTCTATTAATTCTTTAAAATTCATCCTATAACCTCCATAAAAAAGTAATAATAGTGGAAAATATTCCATATCCCTAAGGATATATCTTTTAGTATTTATATTACCTTTTTACAGACTTTAGAACAAAGTTAGAGTTAAACTTCCATAAGTTTGAACTTGTTATTTTCTTTCAGATATCTCAAACAAAAAAAGAACTAGTATAATTTTCCAAAATACTAGTTCCAAGGTATTATAATATGAGTAAAAAAGTTTACTTTTATATTATTACCTTACATTTTTTTAATATACTTTTTATCCGATGGATAACGACTCTAATAGTCATCTTTATTTATGAAACTCCTCTTCATATTGTCAAAAAAATAAGCGCTTCACACCAAATCATAGATTTGGATTCTCTGCTTATATTTCTACTACTCTTCCAACACCATTTTCTAAGGCCTTTTTATATATTTTATATGCAGTTACTACATCTTGTACTGCTATACCTACTGTTTTAAATAAAGTTATTTCATCTTTAGTCTCTCTACCTTTTAATTTTTCAAATATTACTTCTCCTAATTCTCCATTTATCCTACTCTCATCTATAATTCCTTTTTCCATAGGTTGTATAAAATCTCCAGATTCAGCTAACACCGCTTGCTTTGAATCCACAAATACCTTATCTGCTTCTTTTACTATATATTCATCTAACTCTTGCATTTCTCTGGTATACGATCCAACACCATTTATATGTGCACCCTTTTTCACTAGTTTTCCTTCAAATACTGGCTTTTTAGCTGTAGTAACTACAGTAATTATGTCTGCATCTTTAACTGCTTCTTCTGAACTTCTAGCACTTACTATTTCAGCTCCATAATTTTTTAATTCTAAATTAGCTTTCTTTACAAAATCTTCAAGTTGATGTGCATCCCTAGAATAAACTTTTACCTTTTGAAGTTTTCTAACTGCAAGTAATGCCTCCAACTGGCACATTGCCTGACCTCCAGCTCCAAATAAGGCAGCTATTTTAGCGTCTTTTACAGCTAATACATCTGAAGCTGCTCCTGAAGCTGCTCCTGTTCTAAGTTGTGTTAAATATGTTCCATCCATTATGCAACATACTTCTCCTGTAGTACCATCTAACAATAACATTTGTGCAGGTACAACAGGTTTACCCTTTTCAGCATTTTTAGGAAAAACAGAAACTATTTTTATTCCTATACTATCTAAATCTTCCACATATCCTGGCATAAACAAGCTCTGTCCACCATGTTTAGCTATATCAATATTTACCCTAAGTGGAACCACACTTTTCCCCTGTGAATAAACTGAAAACGCTTCCTTTACTGATTCTACAGCATCTTTCATAGTAAGTACTTTTTTCATATCATCTCTAGATAAAATAAGCATAATTTTTACCTCCACAATAAACTTTATTAGATATTTTACATACATTATAGCAAATAAAAATAGAGTTTCATAATTTTAAAAATATTACGACGTAAATTTAGAGTGACCTATGCTTAAATATATTATTCGAAAAACTGTCCATTTATTTAAGAAATCCTAATGCTTCACAATATATTTAAGCTTCTTTCCAGTCTAAATTTTGAATTGCCATATAAATCAAGCTAAATTTATTAGACTTTATGTAGTGTTTATTAAGTACATCCATTCTGTATATAAAATTTGTAAATATGCAAACTATACAAAATAGGAGGTGTTCGCTATGAAAGTTGCTATTTTGGGTGCCGGTATGTCAGGCTTATGTTGTGCAATAACATTGGAAAAACATGGAATTATGCCAACAATTTTTGAAAAAAGAAATTGTGTGGGAGATAGATTTGTTAATGCTGAAGCAATGTTTAGTATACTCAATAGACCTATTAAAGATTCTCTACCTTTCATCTCTAAGAACTATGATATACATTTGAAACCTATAGATACTGTTAATAAATTAATTGTTCATTCAAAAAATGAAATTGGAAGCATTGATGGTAAAATTGGATACACAAATGTTAGAGGCAGACATGAAAATTCATATGAATGTCAATTAAAGAAGCAATTAATCTCAAAAATTAATTTTAATTCAACTTGCGAATATGAAGAATTATGTAAGGATTTTGAATATGTAATACTAGCCACAGGAGATGGAGAATATGCTTCACATTTAGGGAATTACAAGTGTGATCTTACATGTACAATAAGAGGAGCAACCGTTGAAGGTGAGTTTATTACAGATATTTCGCATGTATGGTTTAATTATGATACCATTCCTAAAGGATATGCATGGGTTATACCTTTTTCTGAAAAAGAGGCTAATCTTGTTATTGCTTACCCTAATTATCCTGATAATATAAAATTAGATATAAATAATATGTGGGAAAAATTCTATAATTTAGCCTGTAAAGATTTAGATCAAAAGTTTAGAATAACAGATAAGTTTGAGATTACGAAATATATGATGGGAATATGTAATACACCTAAGATTGATAATACTTATTTTGTTGGAAATTGCTTTGGGGCAATTTCTCCTGGCTTAGGCTTTGGACAATTTGCATCAATACTTACAGGGATATACTCAGCCTATGATATATGTAAAATAGGCAAATATGAGGACCTCGTTAAACCTTTATTTGAAAATTATAATAACTCTCTTGTTTTAAGAAGATTTTTGGAAAATTTAAATGATAATGATTTGGATTTTGCCATTAAAAATTTAGATAATAAATTAATAGATAAAGTGATTAATACAATATGTAGTACTAACAGTAAAATTGAATTACTTCAAGATATAACTCCATTAATGAGATTTTGGAATAATTATAGGAAGATAAAAGACTAATTGTCTATATACTTTTCTTATTTGTTGTCATAACTATTAAAAACCCAATGATTTTTAAAATACCATACTATTTCACAAATGAACTTTACAGTGTTTTTGTGTTGTAATTTAAGCGAAATGCGACATAAGTGGTATAGTAAATTTTAATTTGGTGCGAATCGCTTACTCCTCTGACAATAGGAAGAGGAGTTTCATATAAAAAGACCAGATAAGTCCTCACGCCGCAGGCTTCAAATTTCATTATATACTTATATTTTTAAAG
>CAZKOJ010000202.1:0-6304 GCA_964554365.1 uncultured Clostridium sp.
AAGGGCAAGCACCTAAGGTATTCGGAAAGCTTAGCAAAACTAACGTTCCTAAGAATGGAATACTTACTTCAGTAGGATTTATGTTAATCGGAGTTATATTAAACTATGTTGCTCCTGGTAAAGCATTCACTTATGTTACAAGCGTAGGAACATTTGCAGGAATATTTGCTTGGTTCATGATTGTTTACACTCAAATTAAATTCAGAAAGAGTCTTACACCTGAACAGGTTAAGAATCTGAAGTTCAAAACAGTACTTTATCCAGCTTCAGGCATCATCACTATGATATTTCTAATTGGCGTATTTATTTCGATGTGTATGGGTGAAGATACAAGAATTCCAGCTATAGTTGGAGTTGTATGGATATTGGTTTTACTTGCTGCTTGGTATGGAAGTGGATTAAGTAAAAAGAAAGCTACTAAACAGCTTAGTTAGGTTGAATGATTACTCTATGCAATTGTATTAAATAAAAAGGTTTCTAATAATTAATATTTAAAGAATAATGGCTGTTTCAAAACTAAGTAATTAGTTGAGAAACGGCCATTTTTTTATTATATAGGAATTTTCTATTTTTGAATTCAAAACTACAAATATTTATGGAGTTTCAATGGGAAGTTATATTGCACAGGGTGTAGCAATTTCACAACCTAACAGAATAAAAAAATTGATTTTGACTGTTCCTAAATCAAATGGTTTAACATCATCAACTCAAAGATTGATTCAGGAGCGCACAAAGGAATTAGAAGGATTAAATTAACGCCTAAACAAACTACGGCAGCAAATAAAGCATTGGAAGGATTTGATTATCGAAATGAACTACATAATATAACAGCAGAAACTATTGTTATAAGTGGTAAATATGATGGACTAAATCCTCCTTCAGATGGAAAGTTATGTGCTTCCCTAATACCAAATGCAACCTTCATTGAAATGCAATATTCAGGACATGTACCTATGATTGAAAAGCCATTAATTATTAATATCAAAAACTTATTCAAATAAATAATTATGAACTTATGTAATTAATGAAGATCTTAAAATATAATGTTAAAACCATAAACCATAAATTTGTTTTAATTTGAGTTAAAAAGGTTTAACTTGTAGGTTAGCAAAATGTTAGCAAAGACATAAAAAGAGCGCTTTGGAAAATTAATCCAAAATGCTCTTAACCGTTGATATATCATGGTGCCGAAGGCGGGACTTGAACCCGCACGAGTGTGACCTCGACGGATTTTGAGTCCGTTGCGTCTGCCAATTCCACCACTCCGGCATGTAACGAATTAATAATATCATATAAATTACATACAGTCAATAGTATAAAAACATTTTTTTACTATTGACTAGTAAGCAAAAAAAGCATATTAATAGTGTGCATATAATTGATTAAGTTATTATAGAAAAAAATTAGTAGTGAAAGTTTTGTGTAAATAATTTTATGGTGAATTTTTATATTAAAATGTATTGTTATATTAACATATCTTTGTTAAAATATAAATGGTCATTATAGAACTTATTTAGTCTAGTGGGAACGAAATAAACCCGCTGGGTCATAAAGAAGACTATTCAGAGTAAAAGCTTATAATTTAAAGCTGTAGATTCTGATAGAAATAATTTTATCAAGTACAGGAAGGAGAATAAAAAATGATTTATTCAACAGAAGTTGACAGAATGTGTTGCATAACTAAAGGAGCAAATCATCAATCAGCTCCAATTCCAGAAGAAGGAAAATGGGTGCGCGCTAAAGAAATAAAAGATATAGCAGGTTTAACACACGGTATAGGTTGGTGTGCTCCACAACAGGGTGCTTGCAAACTTACTCTAAATGTTAAAGATGGTATAATCGAAGAAGCTTTAGTTGAGACAATAGGATGTTCAGGAATGACTCATTCCGCAGCTATGGCATCAGAAATACTTCCAGGAAAAACTATACTTGAAGCATTAAATACAGACTTAGTTTGTGATGCTATAAATACAGCAATGAGAGAATTATTCTTACAGATAGTATATGGAAGAACTCAAACTGCTTTCTCAGAAGGTGGACTACCTATAGGAGCAGGTCTTGAAGATTTAGGAAAAGGATTAAGAAGCCAAGTTGGTACTATGTATGGAACAAAGGCTAAAGGAACTAGATATTTAGAAATGGCTGAGGGATACGTTACAAACGTAGCTTTAGATGAAAATGACGAAGTTATAGGATATAAATTCGTTCACCTTGGAAAAATGATGGAAATGATAGGAAAAGGAATGGATGCTAATGAAGCTAAAGAAAAAGCTACTGGTCAATACGGTAGATTTGATGAAGCTGTAAAAGTTATCGATCCAAGACACGAATAATATATAAGGAGGACGTTTGAAATGGCATTATTTGAAAGTTATGAAAGAAGAATTAATCAGATTACACCAGTGCTTGAAAAGTATGGCATGAAAACTATAGAAGAAGCTAAAGCTGTCTGTGATGAAAAGGGAATAGATGTTTATAACATAGTTAAATCAACTCAGACAATATGTTTTGAAAATGCTTGCTGGGCTTACATATTAGGTGCAGCAATAGCTATAAAAAAAGGATGTAAAAAGGCTGCTGAAGCTGGAGAAGCTTTAGGAGAAGGATTACAAGCTTTCTGCATACCAGGATCAGTTGCAGATGATAGAAAAGTTGGAATAGGACACGGAAATTTAGCAGCTATGCTTTTAAGAGAAGAAACTAAATGTTTTGCATTTCTAGCAGGGCATGAATCATTTGCTGCTGCTGAAGGTGCTATAAAAATAGCTGAAAAAGCTAATAGAGTTAGAAAAGAACCATTAAGAGTTATATTAAACGGTCTTGGAAAAGATGCTGCTTATGTAATTTCAAGAATCAATGGTTTTACATATGTTGAAACTAAGTTTGATTACTATACAGGAAAATTAGAAGTAGTTAGAGAAGTTGCTTTCTCAAAAGGTGCAAGAGCAAAAGTTAAATGCTATGGTTCAGACGATGTTAGAGAAGGCGTTTCTATAATGCATAAAGAGGGGGTTGATGTATCAATAACTGGTAACTCAACTAACCCAACAAGATTCCAGCACCCAGTTGCAGGAACGTACAAAAAAGAATGCCATGAACAAGGTAAGAAATACTTCTCAGTTGCATCAGGTGGTGGTACTGGAAGAACTCTTCACCCAGATAATATGGGATCAGGTCCAGCTTCTTATGGTATGACAGATACTATGGGAAGAATGCATTCTGATGCTCAATTCGCAGGTTCTTCATCAGTTCCAGCTCATGTTGAAATGATGGGACTTATTGGAATGGGTAACAATCCAATGGTTGGAGCATCTGTTGCGGTAGCCGTTGCAATAGAAGAAGCAATGAATAAATAATAAAGAGTCATTTTACTTAAATTCCAGTAAATATTTTATTTTTACTGGAATTTCTGTTTTTAAAAATATTTAGCAATATTAAACAATTATAAAAATAATAGTACAAATATTTAAAATATTTGTACTAACAGTAGTGACATTTGAGGAAAAAAATATTATAATAATAATACAAAGTTTATTAGCAGCATAACTATGCAAGCTACATATACAATAAATGAAAAGGAGTGGTTTGTATGACGAGTCCTACTAAGGAAACTAAAAAGGATATCAGTAAGGTAAAAGGTTCAAAAAAAACAAGTGTGAGGAAAAAAGAATCTTGTAGATTTTTATTTGACATGATAGGAAGATTATTTGCAAAAGGTCAGGCTTAAAAGTTTAAAAATATAAAAGCAGCAGATTAAATTCTGCTGCTTTTTTTCAGGTATAGTCTGCAGTCATGAGATAAAAATATGGATTGCAAATTCATAAAAAAAATATATATAATGTATATGCAGATATTAATACAAAACTATTTTATTGTGAGTTAATTTAATTAAATTTAGAAATATTTTCTTATGATGTGAAAGGGAGGATGATATATATGGAAAAATTATTAAAAACTTTAGTTGAAACTAATAAGAAGTTTACTGCTGAAGGAAAAACTGCTTCTTACATACCAGAATTAAGTAAGGGCAATGGGGATGCCTTAGGTATATGCATTACTACTTTAGAGAATAAAGAATATTGTGCTGGTAACTGGGATGAAAAATTTACTATTCAAAGTATGTCCAAAATAGTAACTTTAATGCTAGCTATGCTTGACAATGGAATAGATAATGTTTTTAAAAAAGTTGGCATGGAAGCAACCGCAGATGCGTTTAATTCTATAATTAATTTAGAAACAAAAAATCCTCAAAGACCTTTGAACCCTATGATAAATTCAGGGGCTATAGCTACCGTTTCGCTAGTTTCTGGAAATGACAGAGAGCATAGATTTGAAAGAATATTACAGTTTAGTAGAAAGATATCAGGAAATGAAAAATTGAGTATAAATGAAAGTGTATATCATTCGGAAAAGAAAACAGGAGATAGAAATAGAGCCTTAGCTTATTTTATGAAAAGCACTGGAATTATAGAAGCAGAGGTAGAAGATGTACTGGATGTTTATTTTAAGCAGTGCTCCATAGAAGCCACTTGTAAGGATATATCTAGAGTAGGTGCTGTGCTTGCTAATAATGGTATATTGCCTTGGAGTGGAGAAAGAATAATGCCTGCTCATGTAGCCAGAATTGTGAAAACCATAATGATAACATGTGGAATGTATGATGCATCTGGAGACATTGCAGTAAATATAGGAATACCTTGTAAAAGCGGAGTTGGAGGAGGAATACTTGCTGCAGTTCCAGGAAGAATGGGCATAGGAGTTTTTGGACCAGCTCTTGATAATAGAGGAAATAGTATGGCAGGTGTAAAATTATTGGAACAGCTCTCCAAAGAGCTAGATTTAAGTATATTTTAAAAAAATAGTAACAAGCTTACTTTATAAGGGGCTTGTTACTGTTTTTATTTTATGGTTAATGGTAATTTGTTTATATAATATGAAAAAAGATTGATTTTTATATTAAGATTTATATATGGGGGAAACCTAATTACGGAGAGTTAAAAAATTAGAAGATTGAAACAATTAATTAAGTAGAAAAAGGTATTGGTTAATCATAAAATATTTGAAAAAATAGAGAATAAATTTGTAAGATGTTATAATAAATAAGTTGAGGAAAAAATAAATAAAAGTAATATTGTAAGCACATAAATATATGGAATTACATTTTAAATAATTAAAAAATCTAGGAGGGTCTTATGTCTAAAGAAAAGTTATTAATACTTGATGGTAATAGTTTGATGAATAGAGCTTTTTATGCGTTGCCACCGCTAACTAATTCGCAAGGATTACATACTAATGGGGTATATGGTTTTACCACAATGCTTTTAAAAATGAAAGAAGAAATAAACCCTGACTATATAGTTTGTACTTTTGATAGGCGTGCACCTACTTTTAGGCATAATGAATATAAGGATTATAAGGCAGGAAGAAAAAAGATGCCTGATGAATTAGCAGAGCAATTTCCAATAGTAAAAAAACTATTAAATATGCTTTCTATAAGTATATTTGAAATAGATGGTTTTGAAGCCGATGACCTTATTGGAACTCTTTCTGTTTTTACAGAAGAAAAAGGAATAGAAGTTCACATAGTTACAGGAGATAAAGATGCTCTTCAATTAGCTACAGACAATGTTAATATTATTATAACTAAAAAAGGAATTACAGAAAAGGAAATATACGATAGAAATAGAATGATTGAAGAGTTTGAAGTTACACCAACTCAGTTTATAGATGTAAAAGGACTTATGGGAGATAAATCCGACAATATACCAGGCGTTCCAGGTATAGGAGAAAAAACAGCCTTTAAACTTATAAAAGAATATGGTAGCATAGAAAATGTTCTTCAAAATATAGAGAGTATTAGTGGCAAAAAAATAAAAGAAAACTTAATTCAGTTTAGTGAACAGGCTATATTTAGTAAAAAATTGGCTACTATTATGACTAATGTTCCAATAGAAATAGACTTAGATAGCATAAAATCAAAAGAAAACTACGATGCAGAAGGTGTAAAAAAATTATTTATAGAACTTCAGTTTAAATCTCTTATAGATAAAATGATAGTAGGAGAACAATTAGAAGAAGCGGATAAAGAAGATCATATTAATATTAATTTTAAAAATATAAATAAAATAAGTGATTTTAAAAAACTATCGGAAAATATAATATTAGTTTGTAAAGAAGATAATCTTTTGTATTTAACTTTTAAAGTAATAGATGGAAATGTTTATTCTAAAAGTTACATAGAAAAAATATATATAAAACTTGAAAATAAAAATTATATTGTAGAGCTTCAGCATATGTATGAAGA
>CAZKOJ010000203.1:0-6213 GCA_964554365.1 uncultured Clostridium sp.
TCATAAATTTGTTTTTTATCTTCTGACATATCTATCCTCCTATCTTAAGGCTCGTAATATAAAGTTTCTGATCTCTTCGTTAATGTGGATGAAGAAATAGGTGATAAATAAATCTTACTTTTTTTATCAACTTCAGCTATAATAAAGGACTTTGGCTTATCTTTAGTAATCCTTTGAACAAAACCGTCTTCTTCAGCCATTCTTAAAAATTGAATAGTATCAGAACTATACATTGAAGTCTCAATATCAAATATACCAATTATATCCTTTATTGGAACTACTATATTTTCACCTAAGTGCAAAAACATAAAATAATCTCCTTTCAAACTTTAAACTCTATTTACAAAACCTTTTTCCACCACAAATAATTGGGATTCTTCTTTTAAATAATTCTTTATATCTCCAATTCCAGTGCAAGTTATAAATGTCTGTATATTATTAATTGAATTTAATATATACTTTTGCCTATTAGCATCAAGTTCAGATAAAACATCATCTAATAAAAGAACAGGATATTCATTAGTAATTTCTTTTATTATTTCTAAAGAAGCAAACTTAATGGTTAAAACTGAGGTTCTTTGCTGTCCTTGTGATCCATAACTCCTAGTATCTATTCCATTTATTTTTACATCAAAGTCATCTCTATGAGGACCAAAAGAAGTTATTTTTTTTTCAAAATCCTTTAATCTATTGCTTTTTAATAAGTTTAAAATTTCTTCTTCTGAATTTTCTATGTTTTTTACACTGTTTACATAATTAAATTCTATATTTTCAGAACCTGAAGTTATATCTTTATGTATTATTCTGCCCTTTTCATTAAGTTTTCTTACATATTTATCTCTAGTTTTAATTATAAATGATCCGTATTTAGACAATTGCTCATCATATACTTGTAATATATTTAAATCTTGTTTACTCCATTTTTTTAGGATTGTATTTCTTTCATTCAAGACTTTATTGTATTGAACAAGATTAAAATAATACTTTTTATCTAATTTACATAATTCCATATCTAGAAACTTTCGCCTATATGATGGAGATTCTTTAATTATTTTTAAATCTTCTGGGGAAAACATAACTACATTGAAAACTCCCATAAGTTCAGATATTTTATTTACTTTAATAGAATTTATATTTAATCCTTTTTTTCCTTCTTTAAAGATTTTTATCTCTATTTTTTTATCAAGTCTCTCCCTTGAAACATATAATTTTATATATGCTTCTTTTCCATTCCAGTTTATTAACTCTTTATCTTTATTAGTTCTAGGAGATTTTCCTATGCTACAATAATAAATGCTCTCCAAAATATTTGTTTTTCCTTGAGCATTATCACCAATAAAAATATTTATGTTTTTATTTAACTCTATGTTTAATTCTTTATAGTTTCTAAAATTAATAAGTTGCAAATATTTTATATACATAAAAAACACCTAATATAATTATACCATAATATAATTAATACACAATTAACAATAAACTACTGTATAAATTATAATTTATAATTAATTTGTAATCTAATCTAAATTATATTATCTTGTAAATTTCATCATTAAATTCTATAGAGTCTCCCTTAACAAGTTTTTTTCCTCTTCTCACCTCAATTTCATTGTTAACCTTAACCAAACCATCTTTAATAAATATTTTAGCCTCGGATCCTGAAGATACAGCGCCGCTCCACTTTAAAAAAGAATCTAATTTTATAATATCAGTATCTATTTTTATTTCCTTCATTGTTTTTCCTCATTTCCAAAATTTAGTTATTTAATAATCTTACAGGTAATATTAAATATGTGCAGTTATTTATCTCTTTATTTTTAATTATGCAAGGGCTGACACTACTTGATAATTCCATAACTATTTCTTCTTCCTCCATTATTTTCAAAACATCAATAAGGTATTTTGAGTTAAATGCAATTTGAAGAGGCTCTCCTTGCAAAATTATACTTAATTCTTCCCTTACCATTCCCAATTGAGAATTGGAGGTTATTATTATATTTTCATCTTCTATTTCAAGTTTAATAAGATTAGTATTTCCATCTTTAGCCATAAGAGATGCTCTTTCTATACAATTAAGAAAATCTGTTCTCTTGCTAATAATTTTTAAATTATATTCTTCTGGAATTATAGAATTATACTTTATAAATTCTCCTTCTAAGAGTCTTGATATAACTTTAGTTTCCTCAAAACTAAATAATATATGATTTGGCGTAAATGTTATATGCACATCACCTTCCTGCTCTTCTAATATTTTAGAAACCTCGTTTAAAGTTTTTCCAGGTATTACTGCACTTATAACATTATCTGTATCTAAGTTTTCAGATTTTAAAGCAAGTCTATATCCGTCAAGTGCTACTAAATTTAAATTTTTATCTTTTATTTCAAATAAGACACCTGTCAGTATAGGTCTAGTTTCATCTTGAGCTGTAGCAAATATAGTTCCTTTTATCATATTTTTCAATATTCTTTGAGGAATACTAAATATCATATTTTCATTTATATTTGGTAGTTCGGGGAAATCATCTGCTTTCATGTGAATAAGATTAAATTTAGACTTTTGACACAATATTTCTATAGATTTATTATCTATAGTATTAATATGTATAGTGTCATTTGGAAGTTTTCTTATTATTTCTCCAAATATTTTAGCGTCTATAACTACGCTACCCTCTTCAATAACATCTGATTTTAGTTTAGTTTCTATACTTAAGTCTATATCACATCCTGTTAAAATTAATTCATTTTCATGAGCTTTTATTAATATTCCATTTAAAATAGGGAGATTGGATTTTCCTGTAATTGCTTTTTGAACTGTGGATATACCTTCTTGTAATATAGATTTTTCACATTTAAAGTGCATAAATTATGTCCTCCTTATCAACAATATATTTTATTATATATAGATTAGATAATATAATTATCTTAGTAGTAATAGTAGTAGGGGCTGTGAATATGTGGATAACCCCTAAACACGTTGAAAACAGTATAAAATGGGAAAAAATAATTGTGGATAAGTAAACCTAAAAAAATTGACTTTATCCACAGAAAAAAAATAACAAGTAATATTATTTTGTTATCCACAATATATTATATAATTAATATAAACAGGTGTTAATTATTTATTTTTGATTTATTCTTTTAGTAAGATCATTAACTGAATTTTGAAGATTTTCATCAACTTTTAAATTTGTTGATATCTTTTCATAAGCATGTATTACTGTAGTATGGTCTCTTCCACCAAATTCTTCACCAATCTTTGGTAGAGACATATCTGTAAGTTTCCTAGATAAGTACATTGCAATTTGCCTTGGAAAAGCTACATTTCTTGTTCGTCTTGCTGATTTTAACTCATCAACTTTAAGATTAAAATAATTTGCAACTACATCTTGTATTAAATTTATTGTTACCTGCTTCGATTGTTTACTAGATATTATATCTTTTAAGGCCTCTGCAGCTAGATCTACACTAGTTTCTTTATTTGTTAAAGAGGAAAATGCTACTATTCTAATAAGAGCGCCTTCTAGCTCTCTTATATTTGATTTTATTTTTGTAGCTATGTACACCATAACTTCATTTGGTATGTTTAAATGTTCTACATCTGCCTTTTTTTTAAGTATGGCCATTCTAGTTTCAAAATCAGGTGCTTGTATGTCTGCGATAAGTCCCCATTCAAACCTAGAGCGAAGTCTATCTTCAAGTGTAGGTATTTCTTTTGGTGGCCTATCACTTGAAAGAATTATTTGTTTATTAGCTTCATATAAAGCATTAAAAGTATGAAAAAATTCTTCTTGGGTTCGTTCTTTCCCTCCTATAAATTGAATATCATCTATTAAAAGAACATCTATATTTCTATATTTATTTCTAAACTCTACATTTTTATCATCTTTAATAGAATTTATAAGCTCATTTGTAAATTTTTCAGATGAAACATAGACTACTTTAGAGTTTGGATTATTTTCTAATATATAATGTCCTATAGCGTGCATTAAATGAGTTTTACCAAGTCCAACGCCTCCATAGATGAAAAGAGGGTTGTAAGCTTTAGCTGGTGACTCTGCTACAGCTAAAGATGCAGCATGTGCAAATCTATTACTATTACCTATTACAAAAGAGTCAAAAGTGTATTTAGGATTTAACATAGTAAACATTTCATCAGTAACTGTAATATTATATTGCTTATTTGGTGGCTTTTTTTTCGGTTCTTCTGAATCAGGGTTCTCTTCAGAGATTATAAAAAATTCAACATTATATTTCTTAGAAGTAATTAATTTTAATGCGTTTACTATTAGTTCTTTATATCTAGTGTTTAGTATGCCACGAGTAAAATCATTAGGAACACCTAGCCGAACATTATCATTTTCAATAGATATAGGTGTAATACTTTTAATCCAAGTATTAAAACTTACTTCAGTAAGTTCACCTTTTACTATATTTAATGTTTTTTCCCATATTTCTTTTAGATGGGCATTCATTTTGTATCCTCCAGTCTTAATAAAAAATAGAATTAACAATGTATAAACATAATTATAAACACTATTATATTTTCTTGACAAATGTTTATTAAAATATTCACATGTTAGTAAAATTGTTTATATTTTTTCATATTAAAAAGTTATTAACATATAAAAAAAATAAGTATTAACACTATCAACAATGAATAATGTTAAGAAAATAGTCAAAAATATGAAAAGCAAACAATACTTTTCATATAAACAAACAAGTTATACACAATTTTATGCACAGGTGTGGATAAGTGTTAAAAAAAACAAGTTATACACAACTCTCTATTAATAATATCAAAACATGAGGACCTATTCAAGAAGTTATCCACAAAAAAAGTAATAAAAATATCAACAAGACAAATTTTAGTACTAATTAATCGCTTGTAGAATTTATGTTGACATTGTAACTTCGTGAATATATAATTTAATAGTGAAACTTTAGAAACGGTAATAAGTTGGCAGTTAACTTTAAAGTAAAGAACCCTCAAGGACTTGAAGTTAGTTCGTGAGGGTGATATAACTTACTTAAAAGGGGGTGTATTTAGAATGTTTATGACTTATCAACCAAAGAAGAAACAAAGAAAGAAAGAACATGGTTTTAGAAAAAGAATGGCTACTTCAGCAGGAAGAAACGTTCTTAAGAGAAGAAGACTAAAAGGTAGAAAAAGATTAACAGCATAAGGGCCGCTTTTGTGGCCTTTTTCTGCAACTGCAGAAAAAAAGGAGCAAAGTAAATGAAGAACCATAAAATAAGAAAAAATACAGAATTTAGAGCTATATACAGAAGAGGAAAATCTTTTTCTAATCATTTACTAGTATTATACGTACATAAAAATAGAAAAAATTTAAATAGAATAGGTATATCAGTAAGTAAAAAAGTAGGTAAGAGTGTTACGAGAAATAGAGTTAAAAGACTAATCAAGGAAAGTTATAGATTAAATAATGGTGGATTAATAACAGGATATGATTTAGTTTTCATAGCTAGAAGTGCTTCTAGTGAAAAAAATTATAATGAAATAAGTGAAGCTGTTAAGCATCTTTTAAAAAAGGCAGGTCTGTATAATTAAATGAAAGAATTTTTAGTTTTTTTTATTAAATTTTATAGAAAGTATATATCGCCTTTAAAAAGATCTTGTTGTAGATTTTACCCCACCTGTTCACAATATGCTTTAGAATCCTTAGAAAAATATGGTGTTTTAAAAGGTGGATTTATGGCTATAAAGAGAATATTAAGGTGCAATCCTTTCAATAAAGGTGGATATGATCCAGTTAAATAAATCGTCAGGAGGTTTATATTTTGCAGTATTTAAACAATGCATTTGTTCAATTTTTTGAATTGGTACATCAAGGCGTTATAAACGTAGTTCCAAATAAAAATATTTCCTATGGTGTAGCAATAATTTTAGTTACAGCCATAATAAGAATAATACTACTTCCTTTAAATATAAAACAGACTAAATCTTCTATAGTTATGAGTCAATTACAACCAGAAACTAAAAAGATACAAGAAAAGTATAAAAATGATCCTCAAAAAGCTCAACAAGAAATGATGAAGCTTTATAAAGAAAAGGGTGCTAGTCCTCTTAGTGGATGTTTACCAATGCTCATTCAGTGGCCTATCTTTGTAGCACTTTACTATGTATTTAATAATTTAAGTGGCATAAGTGGAGTGCATTTCTTGTGGATAAGCGATTTAGGTAAAAGAGATATATTT
>CAZKOJ010000204.1:0-4247 GCA_964554365.1 uncultured Clostridium sp.
ATCAAAATTAAAAATGTTGCTTAACTATCTGTCCTATAAATCGGGGGAGGTTCAACTAAAATAAAATAAATAAACCTACGCCGTCCATGGCTTCGGTAAACTTATTGTGTTATGGCGGTGCGACATCAGCTAACAAAGCTTACCTGCGGCGCTCGGAGTACCTCGCTTGGGCTTCGCCACATTGCGGCAAAAGACCGCCGCAACGTCAGGTAAGCAAGACGTTATATGCCATTGCCAGCTAGATCAAGGAGAACTATTATTGTGAATTGTGAATTTTTAGTAATTGAAAAGATACAAATCAATAGTATAAAAACATTATGGGAAAAATTAAATGAAATTCATTTAAAAGACTCCACGTACTTTAAAGATCACTACAAGTATTTTACATTTGAAAAGAGATGCGAAAAGTTCGACGAAATTAAAAGCAGTGACATCAGAATCGAAGTGATAATTGATAACCATAAAACAGTTGGTTATTGCATATCAACAATAGAAAAAAATACAGGTGAAATTGATTCATTATTTATTGAACAAGAATATAGAAAATTTGGGTTCGGACGACAATTAGTTGAGAATAGCATGAAATGGCTAAAAGCAAATGAATGCAAAAAAATTATGGTTTCTGTTGCAGAAGGACATGAATCTGTTTTTGATTTTTATAAAAAGTTTGAGTTTTACCCAAGAATGACATATTTACAACTGAAAGCATAAACCGAAACGCTGGCAACGGCATATAACAAAGGCTAAAACGCGGCGCCGGAGTACCGGCTTGGGCTTCGCCACATTGCGCAAAAGACCGCGCAACGTCGTTTAGCCAAGACGTTATATGCAAAAAGCGCAAAAACTTTTTAATCGGGCATCCGTGCCCTCATTATTAAATAACATGGAGATGTATAGATGTCAATTCTTGCACAAAAAATAGATGAAGATACATTTAATGATCTATATATTTTAATGAATAAACATAGGTGGTTGCAAATATCTCAAAAGGCTGTAATCGAACTATGGAATTTATGTGATGTCAACGATCAAAGAGAATTATTGAAAGAATTACTCAATAGATTCATTCTATTAGATTCATATGAACTAGATGAAATAGGTAAAAAATTATACGAAAAGACAATTGAATTTTCATTTCCAGTAGATCGAACATATTTTGTCGCAGTTGCAGATGGTATTGAAGTCGATGGTTCCGTTACAGGACTGGATATGATAAAAAATAAATTTCCAGCATCAGATGGATGGAAAGAATCAAATTTTATATCTAATATTGTTAGTTTTTCACATGATGTATTAAGTAATTCTAATGTTATTCTATTTGATGACTTCATTGGTTCTGGGACAAAAATAGGAAGAAAATTAAAATATTTTTTAGAAAAGATGGAAGAAAGAAAAATTAAAATACCCCAGCTTAAAGTTTTTTCATTTGCCGCAATGGAGTTAGGTGTTAAACATATAACTGATTTATATAAAGTAGAAGTTTTTTCACCAATAATTTTAAAGCGTGGTATTACTGATTATAATAATGAAACAGAATCAAATGAAAAAATAAAATTGATGAAATCATTAGAGAAAAAATTATCACCCAAAATTAAAAAACTGAAATTAGATATTCATTCTTTAGGTTATAAAGAGTCAGAAGCTCTCTTCGGTATACATGGTAAAAATTGCCCTAATAATGTTTTCCCAATTTTTTGGTGGCCCGAAGATTTATATTGTCGGAAAAGAAATACAATTTTTACAAGAGTACGTTAATGGATAATTATGAAAAAATTATAATAAAAGAATTATTATCAGATTTAAAAAATAAAGAATTAAAAACTATTTATTCATTTCATGAAAAATATAGAATTGGCCCTGGCGACTTATCAAGAACTATCAATTATTTGATTGAAAATCAATTTATAGAAGTTATAGACAACACTATCAGATTATTACAAATGAATGATGAATCAAAGTTTCTATTGCTCAGAGATTTTTTCTTAAATCATTCCCCTGATTTATTGAATTCTAATGTTACTCAAGAATCAGAATTGCTTGAAATAAATAAACCATATTTACCAAATCAAGAACTTTTAGATAAAAGTTTCTTTACAACTGAAGATTGATATGAGTTTATATTTAACTATAGATAATTTCAAATTGCACTGCTGCATTAGCATGATAAGGTGAATTCGCCTTTTTCGCTAAGGTTAACTTTAGCCAATAACTCTAAAAGAGTATGGCCGGGTGAAGATTCGGCCATACGCTTTACAGTTATTAACATAACGGTAAAGCGTTATAGATAAATACAAAGTGAGTAATGCAGCAGTGCATTCTATTTAATAATATGTATACATATAAAGATTGGGAAAAATACTTTCATGAAAATTCTGTTGCTGAGCCCCTAAAACAGCAATATTTAAAATATATAGCATTATTACTCTCAAATAATGTTCCGATTGTTTTCGAAATGCAACATTTATCTCTTCTTCTTGGACTAAAAAGAAATTTATTGTTCAACATTATTAATTCTTCAGATAGTTTTTACAGAACTTTTTCAATTCAAAAACGATCTGGTGGTGAGCGAGAAATATCCGCACCTTATCCGATATTACAATATTTACAAAAATGGATTTTAGATAATATCTTAAACAAAGCTACAATTCATGATAATAGCTATGCTTACACAAAAGGTCGAAGCATTATAACTAATGCAAAGCAACACTTGAATTGCAAAGAAATGTTATCAATTGATATAACTGATTTTTTTGGTAGTATTAATAAAAGAAGAGTGATATCAGTTTTTAAAGGTTTTGGTTATACTAATTTATTAAGTTATTATCTAGCTTCTTTATGTTGTAATAATGATAAACTTCCACAAGGCGCGTGTACAAGTCCTATACTAAGTAATATAGTAGCAAAAAGACTAGATTTGCGTTTTACTAGTCTAGCCAATAAAATGAATATTAACTATACAAGATATGCTGACGATATAACCTTTTCTGGCAATAAAATTCCTTCCAACCTACTATCAATTTGTAGAACAATTCTAACCAGTGAGGGCTTTTCGTTAAATGAGAAAAAAATAAAATTTAAACCTTGCGGGGCGAAAAAAGTAGTAACAGGTTTAAATGTACATAATGAAAATTTAACTGTTCAAAAACAATACAAAAGAAATCTAAGAAAAGAAATACATTACATTAAAAAATTTGGAATTCTAAATCACTTAGATCATATAAATGATTTGGACCCTATGTATCTTGATAGATTGATTGGCCGTTTTAATTTTGTATTATCAGTAGAACCTGATAATAAATTTGCCGTAGATTCACTAAACTTTTTAATGAAGAATCTTAAATGATCAAATGATTATTTACTTTTACTATAAAGCTCCGCATCCGTGCTACGCTTTTGCAAAACTTTTTGTAATTGCGCTTTCAGCATATAACAAAGCTTACCTGCGGCGCTCGGAGTACCTCGCTTGGGCTTCGCCACATTGCGCAAAAGGCCGCGCAACGTCAGGTAAGCAAGACGTTATATGCAATGCCCGCTTGTGCATGAAAAATGATTGACTTTTCATGAAACATCGTTATATTGTACACATAGAGGTGGAAACATGGCAATCCTACAAGTGCGCGACATTGATGATAGATTATATTCTTCTTTAAAAGCAATCGCAAAAAGCGAGAATAGATCCATTAGCCAAGAGGTAATTTCTATCATTGAAAAGTATCTTTCTAATCCGATGGTTTATAAAAATAATCCTACTAAAGAATTTATAGCACTTTCTGGAGCGTGGGATGATAATCGAAACGCTGATGAAATAATAGATTCTATTAAAAAATCTCGAAAAAATTCAGAGAGGTTTAAAACAGATAATGTCATATTTGATTGATACTAATATTATTATTTACAGCATAAAAGGAAATTCCGTTGTTCATGATAATTTTTCAAAAAATGAAAATATCCCAAAATCAATATCTGTAATAACTTATGGTGAACTTTTATTCGGTGCAAAAAAATCTCAAAATCATGAGAAGAATATCGCCATAGTATATCGCATAAAAGAACTCTTTCCAATAATTGATATCGATAAAGCAATAGTTGAAACATTCAGTGAACTAAAAGCAAATATGCAAAAAGCAGGCTCGCCTATCGATGATTTTGATTTATTAATAGCATATACAGCACTCACCGTGACATCCTATTTAGAGCACCATTATGAAAAACAATATATGTGCATAAAAGTTCGTAACCTACAACAA
>CAZKOJ010000204.1:4257-6135 GCA_964554365.1 uncultured Clostridium sp.
GGTGTACCTCACTGGGCCGGGGGCAAATTGGGCAAAAGACCGCGAAACTTCGGGTAAGAAAGACGTTATGTGAAATACCAGCCTAACTTTTTTGAAATATATAGGAATATTTTATGGAAATTAAAAAGATAATTGAAAACAAAGACGATTTTATGGATTTATTGTTATTGGGTGATGAACAAGAAAACATGATTAAAAAATATATCTACATAGGAGATTTATTTGCATTATATGATAATGACTTAAAAACCGTTTCAGTAGTTACAAAAGAAGATAATGAGACTTATGAAATTAAAAATTTATCAACATATGAAAAATACCATGGGAAAGGATATGGAACTCATATGTTAAAATATATTATTGTCGAATATGAAAATAAATGTAAAAAATTATTGTTAGGAACAGGAGATAATAGTAAAATATTATCGTATTATAAAAAATTTGGGTTTTCTTATTCACATACAATAAAGAACTTTTTTGTGGATAATTATGATCATGAAATGTTTGAAGATGGAAAACAATTAGTAGATATGATATATCTAAAATTAGAATATTAAGAATAATAGTAGAAGAGGCTGGTACTTCACATAACAAAGCTTACCTGCGGCGCTCGGAGTATGAACCTCCCCCGAAAAAGTGGACACGAAGTTAAGCAAATATAACGATAATAAACTTAACGGAGAAACCCATGAGTAACAGAAGAACGTATGATCGTCAATTCAAAATTGATGCGGTAAAATTGCTGAAAGAGAGTGGTAAAACAGCTTCTGAGGTCGCCGATAATCTGGGGATTAAATGTGATCTTTTGTCACGCTGGAAAAAGGAATTTGCCAATGAAACTAAAAAAATTTTTACAGGGAAAGGAAATCCGCGAGATGAAGAAGTAACACGTTTGAAAAAAGAGAACGCAGATCTTCGTATGGAGCGTGATATATTAAAAAAAGCCATGGCCATCTTTTCACAACCCGAAAGGAGAAATTCGAATTCATGAAAAATAATGAAGCGATTTATCCGGTGAAGAAGATGGCCGAAACATTTGAAATACCCAGAAGTCAATATTACAAGTGGCTGAATTCAAAGCCTTGCTCTCATGAGCTTCGAGATCAGGAATTACTTGTTATGATAAAAACGAGTCATGAAGAAAGCAGAGAAATATACGGCAGCCCTCGGGTCTTTAAAGATATTAAGAAAAAGGGAATTAAAACCTCAAAGAAACGTGTGGCTAGACTTATGCAATGGAACGATCTTAAAGGTGCGCAAAAACGCAAATTTAAGGTTACTACTGATTCAGATCATGAATATCCGGTGGCACCAAACCTTCTCAATAGACAGTTTAATGTGCAGCAACCCAACACCTATTGGGTAAGCGATATTACCTATATATGGACGATGGAAGGATGGCTGTATCTATCTGTTATAATTGACTTGTTCTCCCGAATGATTGTCGGATGGGCGATGGAGTCTCATATGCGAGCGGAGTTGGTAATTGATTCATTAAAAATGGCTGTCGCTCATCGCAATCCTGATGATGGATTAATATTCCATTCTGATCGAGGAACTCAATATGCCTGTGATGATTTTAGAACAGCACTTAAAGGATATGAGATGATTCAAAGTATGAGCCGTAAAGGCAACTGCTGGGACAATGCATGCGCTGAAAGCTTTTTTGCAACATTAAAGACTGAAGAAGTTTATCGTAGAAAATATAAAACCAGAGAGGAAGCAAGGTTTTACATCTTTGAATATATCGCTGTTTTTTATAACAGAAAAAGACAGCATTATTTTCTTGACTGTTTAAATCCGGTGGAATATGAAATGGATATGATCAAAATTAAAAATGTTGCTTAACTATCTGTCCTATAAATCGGGGGAGGTTCA
>CAZKOJ010000205.1:0-6004 GCA_964554365.1 uncultured Clostridium sp.
AAAAAATAAATGGATTCGAAAAAAACATAAGCCAAATTAATGAAATAACTTCTCTTATCAATAGCATTGCAGAACAAACAAATCTATTAGCTTTAAATGCTGCAATAGAAGCTGCTCGTGCAGGAGAAAGTGGTCGTGGTTTTTCAGTGGTTGCAGAAGAAATACGCAAGTTGGCAGAACAAAGTAAAATTTCTTCTGGAAATATAAATAACTTAATTAATAATATATCCTTAGACACTAATATTATTGTTAAAACTACAAAAGATATGGAAACTGAACTTAATGTACAATCAAGTGGTATCAATGAAACTATTGGATCTTTTAAAAAAATTACTTACTCTCTTGATGGTATTACTCCTAAAATTGATTACATAAGTAACTCTGCTGTAGATTTAAATAAAGAGAAAAATTTAATTTTATCTAAAGTGGAAGGCTCTTCTGCTATAGCAGAAGAAGTATCTGCCTCTTCTCAAGAAATAGCTGCTGCTTCACAAGAAATGACTTATTCCTCTAAAGAAGTATCAAATACTTCACAAACGCTAAACAATTTAACAAAAGATATGATGGAAAAGGTAAACAAATTTAAATTATAATCTTATATATTACATAAACAGATTTCTAAGCTTCAGATTGGATTTGTCTTTGACCTCAGATCAAAATAAGGGTATTATGACGAAAGTTGTTCAGTGAATTTTAACTGTATTGTAGCTACTATATATCCCAGCTTCTATACAGTTAAAATTCACATGTTACTTGTATTCTCTAAATATAATATACTAAATCACACTCTCTGACCCCATAATAACCTTAGATAGAATCTAACAATCGTGATAATATAAAGGTAATTATGTAAATATTTCACTATCTTTTCAACAAGTATTATTTATTAAAAGCTGACATTATTATTTCATCATAATATCTTCCATCTTTAAATATTTCATCTTTTAAAATTCCTTCCACCTCAAATCCACATTTTTCATAACATTTTTTAGCTCTTAAATTAAACGAAAAAGTACTTAATCTTATCTTATGAATATTCATATTCTGAAAGATGAATTTCATCAACACCTTCATAGCATCAGTCCCATACCCTTTGCCCCAATACTCCTTGTCCCCGATCATAATTCCCACAGTTGCAACACGTGCTAACCAATTAACAGTTTGAATACCACAACCACCAATATATTTTTTTGTTTTTATGTCTTCTATGGCAAAATTATACTCACCATTCTTATTGCCTTTTTGTGATTTTATCCATGATTCTTCTTCACATGGACTTATTGGAAATGGAATACCTGTAACTAATAATTTTTTAAGTTCTTTATCATTAACTAATAAAGTTGCTATTGGTATATCTTCTTCATTATAGGATCTTAAACAAACTTTTTCTCCATAATACATTTTTATTACCCCCTATTATATTGTTAGTAGTAAACTATACTTATATTCATTAAAAAATGTAACCTATGTATACCAACAATTATGTTCATTAGTTTTATATTCTATCTTTTTCATTTTTCTTCCTTCTAAATAAATAAAAATTCTCTCAATGTTCATTTAAAAGTCTTCAAAAATAATTTAAAATTTATCCATTTTTAATTATTTTTGAAGATACCTTTGTTATCATAAACTATACAATACTATGAGCTTTCTGCTTCCATCCATTTTTCAATAATTAAATCTAATTCTTCTTGAATTTTTACTCTTTCTTCCTCTAAATCTAACAATCTGTCATATTCACTTCCGTTATTATTCATTTCACTATCTATAGTTTTTAATTTTGTTTCAAGCTCTTGTATTGTATTTTCTAATCTTTGAGCTTCTTTTATCTTATTATTAGATACTTGTTTTTGAATATTTTCTTTATTCTTTGGCTTTTTCTCCTTTTCTTTATTAGGAGTTTCTATTTTACTTTTCTTGAATTCATTTTTCTTCTCTTTGTAATATTCATAATTTCCATGATAATTTATAATCTTTTTATCTTCTATTTCACATATTCTCTCTGCAAGTTTATTTATAAAAAATCTATCATGTGATATAAACAAAATAGTTCCACTAAACTCCATTAAAGCTTCTTCAAGATTTTCCCTTGAATCTATATCTAAATGATTTGTAGGTTCATCAAGTATCAATAAATTTATATCATTTTGAATCAATTTACAAATCTTAAGTCTACTTTTTTCTCCTCCAGAAAGATTTTTAACCTTTTTAAAAACACTTTCTCCATAAAATAAAAACTTAGCTAATATTCCTCTAGCTGAACCTTCTAAAATATTCATATCCTCTCTAAACGCTTCAAGAACCGTTAACTCTTCATTATTAAAGACTATATTTTGAGGAAGATATCCTATTTTAGTGCTAGCTCCTAACTTTACTTCCCCATAATCCGCCTCAACTTCGCCTAAAAGTGTTTTTATAATAGTTGATTTACCACTTCCATTATCACCTATTAAAACTGTACGTTCACCATATCTAATATCTAAATTTAAATCCTCTAATATTTTTTTGTGTTCAAAGCATTTACATAAACCTTTAATACTCACTACATCCTTACCAGATCTATCTGTATCAGCAAAATCCAATTGAATTTTAGGTTGGTCTATCAAAGGTTTATCAATTCTTTGCATTTTATCTAACCTCTTTTGCATGCTTTCTGCTCTTTTAAAGAACTTTTCATTATCTCCCTGAATAGCCCATTGTCTTAGTTGTTTTATGGCTTTTTCTATAGCTTTTATTTTTTTCTGCTGATCTTTATAAGCTTCAAATTGTTCAAAAACTCTTCTTTGCTTTTCTTTAACATAGTAAGAGTAATTGCCATCATACAAAGAAGTTTCTCCATCCTCAATTTCAACTATTTTTGTTACTACTCTATCTAAGAAATATCTATCATGGGAAATAACTATTACTGTTCCTTTGTATGCTTTAAGATATCCTTCAAGCCATTCTACTGATGACATATCTAAATGGTTTGAAGGCTCATCAAGAAGAAGTATATCTGGATTTTGTAATAGAATTTTACCTAATATTACAATGGTTTTTTCACCACCACTTAAACTTATAAACTCTCTATTTAAAAACTCATCATTAAATTTTAATCCAGCACAAACCTTGCTCATATTCTCTTCTATTTCATAACCACCTTTTGCTTCGTAAAGCTCATTAAGTTCACCATATTGTCTTAATTTATACTCTAATTCTTTTCCATCTAAACTAGTCATCTCTACTTCTAATACTTTTAATTGTTTGTTTATCTCATCTTGAGTTTCAAATGCAGTTTTTAAAACATCCATTACTTTAAATTGTTCAGCATAATTAGGTATTTGATCTAAATATCCTATAATTGAATTTTTTCTTATAGAAATACTCCCTTTATCCTGTTTTTCAATACCTGCAATAATTTTAAAAACTGTAGTTTTACCTGTACCATTTCTTCCTATTAATCCAACTCTTTCTCCACTTTGAACATCAAAAGTAATATTGCCAAAAATCCTATTGCCACCAAAATATTTTTCTATTTCTTTTAACGCTAATTGTATCATTACTAATTCCTCCTATATATTTTAATCTTTTTACAAAATAATAAAACCCGAGTAAGCAACACTTACCCAGGTTTTTGTATCTTGAAATTTAGTATATCAGTTGGAACTAATTTAATAATATAATTATTACACAATAAATTATAAATCTCATATAGATGAGTGATTACAATTAGTTTTCCACTATCAGAAATAAAAACCCAGGCAAGTTACTCCTTACCTGGGTTACAAATAACATAATTATAATGTATTTAAGGCAAAGATAGCTCACTTCTTTTTAGTACAATATTTAATTTTGGATAGACTTCTCCCGTAAAATTAGAAATTACATGTGTAATTCCAGATAATGCCATTGGTAATCTATCTAAAATTGTATTTCCTAAAAAGATCTTAGCCATCATTTCACCTCCATGATTTTTTTAACTTAATATGTTAACGTTATCATATGTTTTATTTATTGTCAATATTTATTTTTTCACCTGACTAACTTGGTATAAATCATGCATTTGCAGGTCTAAAATTCAGATGGGGTAAAAGAATCCTCATCTGAATTAAGATCTTGCTTCAATTCATGTATTACTTTTAATATTTAGCAAAATAAAAATTGTTCATTTAGAACTATACTTATGACAAGAAGTCAATCAAAAACAAAAATATCTTCAATTGGTGATTTTACTGCCCTTGATATATCAATTGCTAATTTGAGTGAGGGATTATATTTTCCTGCTTCCAGTCGTATAATTGTTTCTCGTCTTACATTTACTCTGTTTGCTAATTCTTCTTGTGTCATTTCAGCAAGTTGACGGTACTTTTTTAAATAGCACTTAAATTCAGCCATATCACACCTACATTCTCTCAAATCTATAAAATGTGATTGCATAGGATATAAGCAATGAGGCAAAACATAAAGCACTAGCAACAGTTAAAATTTCTTTGCTGACAAAATTTAATGGAGTCGTTAAGTACAAAATAATAAATTCAATACCAGCAATATTTAAAGTAAAAGCTTTTGCATTTCTGGAATTTTCAATATAACGTTCATCTGCCATCTCATTTGCAATTTTACTTATCCAAAAGTAGGCAAAAAATCCAAAGAACGCAAAATGACTTAAAGTAGCAATATTATGATTCTGAAAATACTGAAACCCTCCAAATCCCAAAAATCCTAAAAACCCCATGAAATTTAAATGTCTACCTCTTTTCATTTTTACACCTCCATAGTGATTTATATGTAACTTAATGTTACAATTACATCACTATATTTTGTAAAATTCAACCATCAAAATTATGGCATTTCATGAATGTAATTTTACTAATTCAATAAATCTTACCTAGGAATTGATTTTTGTTATGTTATATTTATGTGTGTAATAACTAATTTGTATATTAAACAAATAAAATAATTAGATTATACTTCTATAGTAATATTAGAGTAACTTACATTACTTAAATGTTTTTAATAATATAAGCTACAAAATATATAATATACGCAGCATCCTTTTAAATGATTTTGAATTTATTATATAAAAATTCAGATGCACACAATTAATATTATGTGCATCTGACCAAAACCACCTAAGGTATTCGTTATAAATAAGTATAAGACTTTTTCCTTTCATTAATATCAAGTATTACCCATACAAGAACTGGTAAAAATGAAAGAACTAAATATAACATACCAAATTTATTCCCTAATATACTAAGTAATCCTGATAACCCCAAAAGAAACATAGTACAACTAATTTTGTAGCTATGAAAATTGCGACTTACAATGTTCAAAAATTTGTTTTTTCTCACTGAAAACACCTCCTGTTTATTTTGAATATTCAATTTATTGCTATTGCTTTTAGTATATTCCTATTTGCAATATTATACAAATTAGTTTTAAACATTATATCGTAAATTTCAACAACATTCTTAAACATAACAGCTAAATAATCTATCTATTCTTGATCTGATATTTTGATTACTTAGAACGTTAGCTTGGTTTAAGCTAATATTAATTCTTTAGATTTACTATACATTTTTAAGAAAGTGTGAATATAATCTCTTATTCCACTTTAAATTAGCTGACAACTATTTCTGAATAATTTTTATTATTCTATTTACAGTTTCTAATATAGAAATATCAGTTGTATCAATTTTCTCTGTACCCATATCCTTGTATAGTACAAGATACTCAATACTTCTGTTTATTGAATCTTTATCCCTTAAATTTAGTTGTATATCTTTCAATATTCTCTTTTTAAGTGTTTCTTCAGAGCATATAAGCGTTATTTTAAAAACTTCAAATTCTAAGTCATTTAGTCCTTGTAATATTAAATTAAAAATATCTTCTGTATGTATAACCCAATTAAATATTACATACTCTAAAGATGAATTAGTAAGAAAACTTCTCAATAAATATGTTATGTTATTTATAACCATTTTCTTGTTTTCATTATTCACAGCAAATGGATTCATCATCC
>CAZKOJ010000206.1:0-5920 GCA_964554365.1 uncultured Clostridium sp.
CAGTTATGGGAACCCAAGCTGTTTCAAGAGGAGCATATTCAATAAAAACCGTAGCTCTTGCATTTAGCTTTCTAAAGACATGGCCTTCATTTAGTCGCTCTGAAAGCCATTGTCGCTTTGCGTCAATACCTTGATGGGGCTTTTTACTGCGTATAATACAGCATAAATGCTCATTAACAAGGTCTTCTGTTGTTAAGTTTACAAAATCAATACACATATTTTAATTTTCCTCTCTTACAAATTACTATTTATCTTTTAGTTAATTATAACATATTTTGTAAAAACAATACTTATATAATTTGTTTCACAAAATCTATACATTGTTCATTGTATTATACAGTAAAATGAATATCTCCTCTTTTCAAGACCTTTTACTATTTTAAAAAACGAAAAAAATCAAATTTTTTGGCATCAGATAACCAAATTTAAAAAGTTCTGATTGGAAATTCTTCAGTCAGGGCTTTTTTTTGCATAGAAATTTTCATTATAAAATTACTATATTAGAGTCAATTCGTCACTAAAAAAGTCCATTACTACCCACAAAGTATAAAGAAACGCCATATAACACTAACTTTAAATACAATTGTAGAAAAAGGCTGTATAAATAAGTAAAATCATTTTTTGTCAAAAATGCAACAATAAATTCATTAAATGGAAATTAACTATTGAAGGGTAAAAAAGAAGGGAGTAATAATATGATTACTTATAAAATTAATTTAGAAATTTTTTTAACAAAATTAAGAGCTAGGGATAATGATGCTATAAGATATCTATATAAAGTTTGCGAAGGGTTCACAATAAAAGTCTACAATAAAAAAATCAAGGGTAATTATGGCAATAAATATTGGGATGATTATTTAAGTGAAGTAACCATGTCAACTTTTACAGCAACTTTAAATTTTAATGGAAACACTGAAAGTAATTATAAAAGTTATATCTATAAAACCATATTAAATTGTGCAACAAAAATTGTTAGAGATAAGTGTAAACCTCAATATGTTTTTAAATCCTTAGATGATGAAAATGATTTGGAATGCAAAGAATATGTAGAAAAAAACTCCGCTCATAAAGAAGATGCTGTTTTTAAAAAAACCATCTTAAATGAGGAATTAATATCTTATTTAGATCATAAGCTAAAACCTTTAGAAGTTCAGTTATTTAAGAATGTCTATTATAAAAAAGAAACACTAAAATATTTTGCTGAAACTCATAATTATAATTACTCCACTATAAGATCTATTTTTCATAGAATGAGTAAAAAAATAGAATATGAGAAAATTAAATCAATGCTTTTTTAGAGGAGGTGTCTATAATAACGGAACTTGAAGATTTAGTAAAAAAAGCTCAAGGAGGAGATAAAATATCTCTTCAACATATACTAAAAAGATTTCAAGGCTTTATATATAAAACCGCTAATTCTATTTACATAAATGGATATGAAATAGAAGACCTTATGCAAATAGAAAATATGGCTTTAATTAAGGCTGTATTTAAATATAACTGTGAATATAAAAATGCTTTTACAACCTATGCCGCCACATTTATAAAAAATGCTATGAATAATGAATGGAGAAGTATTCTAAATAAAAGAAATGGAGAAAATTTTGAATTTAGCTTAAACAACACTACAAAAGAAGGTACAGCATTTATAGACATGCTTTTAAGTCCTGAAAATTTGGAAGAAGGCTTTCTATTAAGAGAGGATACAAAAATTTTAAGAAAAGGTTTTCAGAATCTTCCTAAGAACTTTAGGGAAATTATATACTGGTACTATTTTAAAGAAAAAACCTTAAAGGAATATGCAAAATTTAAAAATATAAAATATGAAGCTGCAAAAAAGAGAAAAGAAAGAGCTCTAACAATGCTTAAGAAAATAATTATGCAGCAAGGTTAGTGAATTAACTTTCTCTCGCAAAGTAAGCAAATCGCCACGCAAATTTAGAGTGGCCTACGCTTAAATGTATTATTCTAAAAACCGTCCGTTTATTAAGAATGCCTAATACTTCTCTTCACAATATATTTAGGCTTCTGTCCACTCTAAATTTTGCGTTGAATATACTTTTTTTAATTATGTATAGTTCTATTTCTTTCACTCCCAGGCTTGATAAGACCGCATACCGTTAGACAGAGAAAACTTAATTGTTAGAGTGTATAGGAATTGTTATCCATGGTCGTAATACAATTAAAATTCGAAAATATATAAAAGAAGGAATGGTGTTACTCTATGAAAAAAGTACTTTTAGAAAATGAAATTACTATGGTTTTTCAGCCTAAGATTGCAGAGATTTTTGGAGTTACAGAAAGTATAATACTTCAACAGATGCATTACTGGCTTTTAAAAAGTAAACACATAATAAAAGGCACTCCCTGGATTTACAACAGCTATGAAGCTTGGCACAGCCAGATAAATTTTTTATGTAAAAGAACCATAATAAGAGCTATAAAAAAACTTGAAGATGAAGGCGTAGTTTTAAGTTCTAATTTCAATAAGTCAAAAATGGACAAGACTAAATGGTACAGCATAAATTATGAAAAACTTCACAGTTTATGTGATGCTTTTGTAGATGATAAAAACTCAGAAAGTGATATTAAATTAGAAGTAACTGAAGATCCATGTGATACTTCTGCAGATACTAAGGATGAACCAATTAAGTTTATTAGTAAGTATTCATCCCCTTCTTCCATAAGGTCAAAAAGTTCAATGGATAATGCCTATTTTAATAAAGCAATACCAGAGACTACTACAGAGATTAACTTAAAAAAAGAAGAGGAAAAAGGAGAGCTCAGTGAGGTAGTAAATTTTTACGAAGAAAATATAAGCTGTGCCAGTCCCTATGAACTTGAACAATTAAAAGGTTTTATGGTCGACTTTGATTCCAAGGATTTAATTATACTTGGCATTAAACAGGCCTTAAAAAGCAATGCTAAAAATTTAAGATATATCGAAAAAGTGCTATATAGCTGGAAACATAAAGGGTTAAATCAGAAAGAACAGGTTGTAGACTTTTTAAATAATTATAAAAAACGTAAGGGAGGAAAAAAAGGTGGAAGACCAGGAGGAAACTATGAACAGAGTTGGTGCTATAATTCAAAGGCTGAGAAAAAAGAATACAGAAACCTTAACGCAGAGGTCGAAAAAACAGTCTGGTATCAAGGAGACATGGAAGGAGTCATTTGAAACTAAAGCTGACGAATTATGCCCTATTTGTGGTGGACAAGGCTATATTATAAAACACTCTGCTAATGCTCAAGATACCATTATGTTCTGTAAGTGCAGAGAAATGGACAAAGTTAAGAGGATGTGGAGTTTTTCAGGTATAGAAACTCAAAGAAATAGACTAACCTTTAGTAATTACAAGGTTTATAATGCAGCCACAGAAAAAGCAAAGGATACTGCTCTAAAATACCTTAAAAGCTTTAAAGAAACAAGAAATACTAGAAAAAATAGTATAGCTTTTTTAGGACAAGTTGGAAGTGGGAAATCTCATTTAAGTATAGCCTTAGGTTTAAATCTTCTATCAAAGGGTGTTCCTGTAATTTATATGTCCTACAGAGAGCAAATACTAAAATTAAAACAGAATATTTTAGATGAGGAATACTATGAAGCCTGTACAAGAAAATTTAAAACAGCACAGGTTTTAATAATAGATGATCTTTACAAAGGCAAGCTTACTGAAGCAGATATCAATATAACCTTTGAAATAATAAATTACAGATATATGAAAAATCTGCCCATAATAGTATCTTCAGAGTATACAATAGAGAAGCTTTTGTATTTTGATGAAGGTATAGGCAGCAGAATTATTGAAATGTGCAAAAATTTCACTGTAGAAATACGAGGCAAGGAAAATAATTATCGGTTAAAATAAAAATATTCCTTGGCAACTGTAATTTCATTTTTTAGTAAATAAAAATACCCCTGAAATTTTATGTATACATAGAATTTACTTGATATTCATAAATAAGTTTGTCTAATTCTTGGCTAAGTTTTACTACTTCATTTGAATATAAACAGGTACTTTTTTCAATCAGCTTATTAAGCTTTTTCCTTAGTTTTTCAATTTTTTCTTCCAACATAACATAACCCGCCCTACAATTTAATATAATATTTGTTATTATAATATAAATATTCATAAATGTGTAATACATTTACAATAATATGTATATATTCTCATTGATCTGTTACAATTTGATTACAAACAAGTAAACTTTTTGTTAACATTTTCTAATATTGATATCTGATAAACTACTATACAAAATTGTCTACATTCGCTAAATCCATATACAGTAGTGCAGCCAACATAATTGACGAATCCCACATTAATGAATATAACTCCTTAACGTAATAAAAATAGGTACTTGTAAAGCACCTATTTCTCAGGACTTATTTTTTTATCTATATTTTTTTAAATTTTATCTAATTGATGCTAAAAAAACTTAATTCCTCGTGCTGGGCAAGATGCCGCTATTACAGAAAAAGCTTGAGCAATCCAAAATAATATATCATCTATAGTTTGAATTGATGCAGTTGCTGTTGTATCTCCAAAATTCACCAAATTTAATCCGGTTAAATTTACATTAAGAGTATCCCAAACTGGTCCATCTGCGCTTCTAAATGCATTCGGCCCAGCTACTGTTGTACCATTAAATATAGCAAAATTTATGAAGGGTGATTCACCATTGCCTACTATATAGGTGGTTTTAGCTTGAGGCGGCGAATCTACTGCATTGAACTTTTGAATTGAAGTAGCTACAGTATCATTTAGAAATACCTGAATTCCATCATTTATTATTACTGTCTTACAAGGCAAATCATTTCTCGAATAAACAACAACTAAGGAAGCACCTTGTGAACCAAGAGGAAAATTAGTAAGTGTATTTACTGTTGAATTTGCAATTCCGGTTACATCAGCTCTAAATCCATCTACAAAAACTACCTCAGTAGCATTAACATTAACAGCAACAGTACTAATTAGTTGAAATGGTATAGCGCTACCATTTAGTAGTCCACTAGGATTAACTGGATCGGTTAATCTAGCTACTTCCCAATACAAAAATGCTTTTTCAACAGTAGCACCCACAGGTATTTGTCCTGTTAAATCTATAATCCCAGTTCCTGTCCCATTTAGTCCTACACCTTTTGCTATATAATCTCCTCTTAAAGTTTGATTAAAAAACTGAGTTAAAGGAACTGATCCAGGATAAATAGCCTGTACAGTTACATCTGTATTTGATTCTTTTAACATATCACTTAATGACTCAACTGTGGTCATAATAAAATCACTCATTGTGATTATTTTTTTCACTAAATAATATGCTTGTCTCATTTTAATTGACACTACTTATTTATAATAGTAAAAATTTTAGCCTAATAATTATAACAGGTTTACTTTAGAAGTGAGAATAGCAATCATTTTTATCAAAATTTTTTACATCTATTATTTAAGTCTTAGAAATGAATATAAGAAAAGTATGCATCAATCTATCTTAACTTAATTTTTTTGCCCTCATAAATAAAAACTGAGTATGCCTTTATGTAATTTAAATACATCCCATGTTAAGGTTCAACGGGAAGAAAAAAGATAGAATATCCTGATAACTGGAAATTTAAATACATCTCATGTTAAGGTTCAACCAATTATATTTTTTATCCTTGGACTTTGTATGCTTGATTTAAATACATCCTATGTTAAGGTTCAACGGAACCGGAAATGATGCTTTATTATCTGGCTTAATAATTTAAATACATCCTATGTTAAGGTTCAACATATCTCTAAATTTTATATAAGATATAGACGATTGTATTTAAATACATCCTATGTTAAGGTTCAACTTAAGAACTTCACAATATAAAAATATAAATGTAGTATTTAAATACATCCTATGTTAATGTTCAACGAAAATATACCTAATAATTCAT
>CAZKOJ010000207.1:0-5915 GCA_964554365.1 uncultured Clostridium sp.
TGCCTTATCATAAATATTTTTTGCATATCTGGTCTTCTAAGATCAAGATATCTATATTTTAATCTTATGTTTTCAGCTGCGTCTAAATTTTCCTTTATATATATAGGTGGTGTTTCTGATTCTGATAAGATTTTGATATCTTCTCCTTTTAGCTCTACCATACCCGTAGGAAGTTCTTTATTTTCAGATTGTCTTTTAACCAAAGTTCCTGTTACAGCTACACAATATTCTGATCTAACAGTATCAGCTTTTTCAAAAGCGCCTTTATTTATTTCTTCTCCAAAAACAACTTGAAGTATTCCTGATCTATCTCTTAAATCAACAAATTCAAGTCCTCCTAGGTTTCTTCTTCTTTGAACCCATCCCATAACAGTATACCTATTACCTACGTGAGACTCTCTTAGTTCTCCACACATTGTAGTTCTCTTAAGTCCGTTTAATGCTTCTCCCATTTTTTAATTCCTCCATCATATATTAAGTTGTAATTTATGTAAATAATCAACTCTATTTTATTAAGTTTATAATATCACCTAAATCATTTAAGCTTAGTTCAAACTGCTGACCATCTTCCATTCTCTTAAACTTAGCTTTTGCTGTATTAAGCTCATTTTCTCCTAAAATCACAGTGAACTTAGCACCTACTTTATTAGCATATTTCATTTCAGCCTTAACACTTCTGTTCATATGGTCACCATCACATCTTAAACCTTGCTCTCTTAAAATGTTTATAAGCTTCATTGCTTCTATCTTTGCCTCGGGCCCCATAGCACCTACATATAAATCTATGTAACTTTCTTTAGGTATTTCTATACCATTTTCTTCAAGAGTAAGCAAAGTTCGTTCTATCCCCATTCCAAATCCCATGGCTGGCATAGATGGTCCTCCTATTTCCTCTATAAGATAGTCATATCTTCCTCCACCACAAATAGTAATTCCTTTATCTATAATTTCGAATACAGTTTTACTATAATAATCTAGTCCTCGTACAATAAGCGGATCAATTTTATATTTCATATCCATAGCCGTTAAATATTTTTTTAATTCTTCAAAATGCTGTTTACACTCGTCACATATATATTCTAGTATTACTGGTGCATTTTTCACCATTTCCTTACAAGAAGGAACTTTACAATCAAGTATTCTCATAGGATTTTTATCAAATCTAGTTTTACAAGTTCCACAAAGTTCATCATAGTTATCTGATAAAAACTTTTTTAGAGCTTCATTATAAATTTTTCTACACTTAGGGCATCCAATACTATTTATGTTGAGCTCTATTTCATTAACTCCTAGTTCTCTATAAAATCTCATAGCAAGACTTATTATTTCTGCATCTAAGGATGCTTCTTGTGCGCCAAAAACTTCTACTCCAAATTGATGATGTTCTCTTAGTCTTCCCTTTTGAACATTTTCATATCTTAGTACCGGAGTGAAATAAAAAAGCTTTGTTGGCTGTGTTTCATTATAAAGACTTCCTTCTACAAAAGCTCTTACAGCCGGTGATGTTCCTTCCGGCTTAAGTGTTATACTTCTTTCGGCTTTGTCACTAAAAGTATACATTTCTTTTTGAACAACATCTGTAGTCTCTCCAACACCTCTTTGAAAAAGCTCTGTATACTCAAAAATAGGAGTTCTAATTTCTCTACATCCATAAGAAGCAGATATTTTCCTCATTTTTTCTTCTAAATATTGCCATTTATAAGAATCTCCTGGCAATACATCTTTAGTGCCTTTTGGTCTCTGTATATCCATTTTTTCCTCCTTTTATTTTTAATAGAGTGTATTTAAAAGATTGGTTTTCTTTTCTACCATTTCCCCAGTTCTTTTTATGTACTCTCTTACATCCTTTACATTTGAATGTCTTTCAATTCTATTCTGGTCTAAAAATACAAGTTTAGTAACTGCATCAGCTCCACAAGCTATAATAGTTTCAGCTTCTTCTATAATTTGGATATTATACAAACCTTCTTTTCCCTTATGGGCATAACCTATGTTCTCCATATTACCTACCATATTTTTTTGCCTGTACATATAATATGGTTTCATATTGAGATTTTTACATAAGTTTTCTGTTTCCTCATACATTAAATTTAATTCATTTTGCTCTGGTACAGAAAATTTTATATTATTAACCATGTTTTCATGCAATTTAGAAGCTCTCTTAACAGACAGTCCATGTACAGTTACGCTATCTGGAGAAAGAGTTAATATTTCTTGGCAGGTTTTCTTTACATTGTCTAACCGTTCTCCTGGAAGACCTACAATAATATCCATATTTATATTATCAAACCCACATTCCCTTGCCATATTAAATTTATCTACCACGTCTTGTACAGTGTGTTTTCTTCCAATAAGCTTCAAAGTATCCTCATTCATAGTTTGAGGATTTATACTTATCCTATGTACTTTATATTTTTTCATGGTCTCTAACTTATCTGAAGTTATACTATCTGGTCTTCCACATTCTACTGTGAATTCCTTTATATTACTTTCATGTACAAAACTATTATATATATGCTTCATAATTTTTTCAAACTGATTATCACTAATAGATGTAGGTGTACCTCCTCCAAAATACACACACTGAATCTTCAAATCTTTTTTCCTAATGTATTCAGCTGTTTTTTCTATTTCATAATTTAAGCATTCCAGATATGGCTCAACTATTCTTTTGCAACCTTCTATTGAATTGGAAGTAAAAGAGCAGTAGAGGCATCTGGTCGGACAAAACGGCATACCTATATATACACTAATTGCTTTACTATCCTTATTAACTAGCTTTTCTTCCATTTTAGCTACTTTAATACAAAGTTCTGCTTTATTATGGTTTGTAAGGGAATGCTCTTTAAAATAATTAACTATATATTCACTATCTTTTCCTTCATTTATTAGTGTTAATGCTATTTTGCTTGGTCTTATTCCTATTAAAGTGCCCCAGTACATTTCTTTTTTTGTTTGCTTAGTTAAATAATTAAAAATAACTTTTTTAATTCCCTCTTTTTTACTTATTTTATCAGATAACGGAAATTTTTTTACAGATTCTTCTTGTAATATATTCACGCTATCCTCACCTATTTGTATAGACAAATCACTATGTTCTTCTACAAACTCTATATCTGAAAAACTATAAAACATATTTATTAAATGGTAAACGTCATATCTATAATGCATATCATTTAATTGTACTTTAATTTTCATTATTTCTTTAATTACCTCCAAAACTTTTGAATTTAGAATTTAGGATTCTTAATTCTACAAGAATGGATTATGCATTCTTTCTTTTCCTATACTACTCTCAGGTCCATGTCCCGGAAAAACTTTAATTTCATCAGGTAGTATCATCAACTTATCTTTAATGCTTTTTATTATTGTTTCAAAATCCCCTCCAGCAAAATCTGTTCTTCCTATGGAACCTGCAAATAATGTATCCCCAGTAAATACTGAATCCTCAAACAAAAAACAAACCCCACCTGGAGTATGTCCTGGAGTGTGAATGCATTTTATTGCCATAGTACCAACATTTAAAATATCACCTTCACTTATGTATTTATCTATCTTTCCTCCAATATTTCCATACATAAATTCACTATTTTCCACCATCTTATAATCTTCTGCACTGATACATAAGGGTGCTTTAAACTCTTCTTTTAACTCTACTGCAGCTTCAGTATGATCTGCATGACCATGAGTTAACAATATATACTTAACCTCAGCATCTGTATTTTTTATATCTTTTATTAAATCTTCTGCATCCCCACCTGGATCCATTACAACACAAGTTTTTGTTTCTTCATCAACTATTATGTAACAGTTAGCAGCATATACTCCAGCAGGAATTCTCTTTATTTTCATTGCATATCCCTCCATAATTTAAAATTTAAAAAGGAAAGTTAAAATGTTTTTTTACTATCTATTATTAATGTAACAGGACCATCATTTTCTATTGTAACCATCATATCTGCCCCAAATTTTCCTGTTTGGACTTTAGATATAGATTTTCTACATTGACTTACAAATTCTTCATACATTTTTTCTGCATCATCCCCACCTAAGGCTTCTATGAAGCTTGGTCTTCTGCCTTTTCTACAATCTCCATACAAAGTAAATTGTGATACTATTAATAGTTCACCACCTACATCTAAAATTGATTTATTTAATTTTCCATTTTCATCTTCAAATATTCTTAAATTTAAAATTTTATCCTTCAAATAAGTTATATCTTCAGCTGTATCCTCTTTTGATATGCCAAGTAAGACATTTAATCCCTTATTTATTTGTCCAATAAGTTCTTCATTTACCTCTACTTTTGAATGTCTAACTCTTTGCACTACTGCACGCATTTTAAAACACTCCTTATATGGTTAATTTTTTGTTCTATAAACATCAATAACCCCTATGATTTTTTTTATTTTTTTCATTACAACTTTTAAATCATCTATACTTGATATTTTTAATTTTATATTTATAATAGCAATACCATTTTTTGCTGGTTTTGCATTTATAGCATATAAATGAGTATTACTACTACTTATAATTTCCATAGCTTCTGCTAATAATCCTTCTCTATCTTCTGCTTTAATTTCAATTTCGGCTATATATTCAGCGCCTTTAGGTTTTCCCCAGCTCACTTCTACTAATTTGTTATCTTCATTTTGTAATAAAAACTCTACATTTTTGCAATCTTTTCTATGAATTGAAACGCCTCTCCCCTTTGTAATATATCCCAATATGTCATCTCCCGGCACAGGGTTACAGCATTTTGCAAATCTCACAAGTAAATTGCTTTCTCCTTTGACTATAATGCCCGGTGACTTTTGCTTTGTTTTATTTTGTTTATTACTCTTGTTTAACTGCTCCTCTACTGTTTTCCATACATTTGTATCATTTTTTTCATTTTTCAAGTAGAGTTCTTTTAACTTCATTACAATATTAGAAGATATTAAAGCACCCACTCCTACTGCAGCATACAAATCATCCACACAATTCATATTGTATTTTTTTAGTGTATTTTCTAATGTTTCACCTTTAGCAATTTCACCAAAATTATACCCTTGTTTTTTCGCTTCCTTTTCAAGTAAATCTTTGCCCTTTACTATATTTTCTTCCCTTTTTGCCTTCTTGAACCAGGCTCTTATTTTACTTATTGCTTGATTGCTTTTAACAATACTAAGCCAATCTATACTTGGTCCTTTTGGAGTAGTTGATGCCAATATTTCAACAATTTCTCCAGTTTTTAAGTGATAGTCAAGGGGAATCATTTTACCATTTACTTTTGCACCTACACATCTATTTCCTATATCCGTATGTATTTTATAAGCAAAATCTATAGGTGTGGCATCATATGGTAAGTTTATCACATTACCTTTTGGAGTAAATACAAATACTTCATCAGAGAATAAATCTATTTTAAATCCTTCCATAAATTCTTCTGCATCTGAAGTTTCTCTTTGCCATTCTAGTATTTCCCTAAGCCACGTAAGTTTTTTATCTATATCTTCTGCTGTTTCTACTCCCTCTTTGTACTTCCAGTGAGCAGCTATACCATATTCTGCAGTTCTATGCATTTCAAAGGTTCTAATCTGTATTTCAAAAGGTTTACCTTGAGGCCCTATAACCGTAGAATGTAGAGACTGGTACATATTAGGCTTAGGCATAGCAATGTAATCTTTAAATCTACCTGGTATAGGCTTATATATAGTATGAACTATTCCTAATGCTGCATAACAATCTTTCACAGTATCCACCAATATTCTAACTGCTGTTAAATCAAAAATCTGATCTATAGTCTTGTTTTTATTCACCATTTTTCTGTATATACTATAAAAGTGCTTTGGTCTGCCTTCTATATCTGCTGGTATGGCTGATTTTTCTAAATTTTCTTCTAGCTGCTTTACTATTTCTGCTATGTGCTGCTC
>CAZKOJ010000208.1:0-5900 GCA_964554365.1 uncultured Clostridium sp.
AATTTTGAAAAGTTATTAGGAGACGGTACTCAATTTGGTATTAGTCTTGAGTATGCCGAGCAACCGTCTCCAGATGGTTTAGCCCAAGCATTCGTCATCGGTGAAGAGTTTATAGGTGATGATGATGTAGCAATGGTATTAGGTGAGAATATTTACTACGGAAATGGATTCACACCTATATTAAAAGAAGCTGCTGAAGATGCTAAAAAGGGAAAAGCTACTATCTTTGGATATTATGTAAATGATCCAGAACGCTTTGGAATAGTAGAATTTGATGAAACCAGAAAAGTTATCTCAGTTGAAGAAAAACCTGAAAATCCTAAATCAAACTATTGTATTACAGGACTTTACTTTTATGATAAAAGAGTTGTTGTCTTTGCTAAAAAAGTAAAGCCATCACATAGAGGAGAACTTGAAATAACAGATGTAAATAATTATTACATTAACAAAGAATCCACGGAGTATGGAGTTCTTGAAGGCTTCTGGAGTGATGCAGGGACTTTTGAGAGTTTATTGAGAGCATCTCTGATGGTAGAGCAGAATATAAAAAATGATTATCAAAACATCCTATAAAATCGATAATGTAAAATGATACTCGACCAAGAATAATATATACCTTTGCTTGTTTTCGATCTCAGAACGTCGATTAAGAAAATTATTTTTAATTTTAAAAGAAAAAAGATCATTATAATAAGGAGCGAAATTGTATGAAAAAGGACATGGGACAAGGAAATTAGATATTTTTATCGATATAGAGCTAAATATTTAATAAATAGAAGGTCTAGTGCGTTGAAGGATGAAAGTGGTGTTGAATAAGTCCAGCAAGAGCATGATAAGAAATGGATGCGTATATTAATATCAAAGAGGAAAACATGCTTAAAATAACAGAAGAACAAAGCTCTTTCAACAAGCAGGTGCCTAAAAATCTCATATCCAACATTTTATATTTTATACTTAATATCTTAATTGGACTATTTTTGGTACCATATTTTATTGACTCACTTGGAGTAGCAAGCTATGCTCTTATACCTTTAGCTACGTCTATTACAAATTATATAAACTTAGTAGTGCAATCACTTAATACATCAGTCTCAAGATATATGACAATTGATTTACACAAAAAAGAGTTTAAAAAAGCAAACCTTACCTTTAATACTGCTCTGTTTGGAACTCTTGGTGTTATATTATTAATGATCCCCCTAGTGTTATTAATTTCATACTATTTCCCATCTTTTTTTGAAATTCCTTCAAGCCAAAAAAATTCTGCAACAATTCTTTTTCTCGGAGTTATTAGTGCATTCCTTTTGCGAGCTTGGGGCAGTAACTTTGGAGTTTCCCTTTTTGCCTACAACAGACTTGACCTTCAGAACATAGTAAATACCATAAGTACTCTTGTTCAGATAAGTTTGATAATATTGTTATTTAAGCTATATTCTCCAAGCTTAACTTATATAGGATTAGCTTATTTAACTGCAGCCTTAGTTGCCTTTCCTGTTACTGTATTATTTTCACGCAGAATAAATCCTCATCTAAAAGTAAATATTAAATACTTCCGTAGATCTAAGGTTAAAGAAATTACAGAAATGAGTAGTTGGGTCATTGTTAATCAAATTGGAGCCCTTTTATTTCTGCAGATCGACCTAATAGTAGTGAACAAATTATTTGGTGTTGTTGCAGGTGGAGAGTATTCAATCGCACTGACATGGAGTGTATTGTTGCGCACTATCGCAGATATGCTCATAGGTGTCATAACACCAGTGATTTTAAGTTACTATTCAAATGATAGAATAGAAGAACTGATAAATCTATCAAAGAGTACCGTAAAGTTTACAGGTCTTGTAATGGCGCTTCCGATTGGTTACGTATGTGGCTTTGCCCCTCAAATTCTGTCACTATGGGTAGGTCCGGAATTTGCAAAACTCTCACCCTTAATGCTCTTGATGCTTTCACATCTTGCAATTAATCTACCGATAATGTCTCTTTTTGCGATCAATGTTGCTTATAATAAAGTGCGCCTCCCAGGCATTATAACATTTTTTATGGGAATAGGAAATCTTCTGCTGGCAGTAACGATTCCCTATCTTACAGGCTGGAACTATTACGGAGTTGCATTGGCAGGAGCAATTGTGCTGACGCTTAAAAATTCGTTTTTTACTCCATGGTATGCCACCAAGGTGCTTGGAATTGCCAGAAATGCATATGTAAGCTCCATGATTTCAGGAGTGTTTGCTATGATCTTTGTTACGGCTGTATCTTACACGATGGCGCATTATGTGCACATTTTGGGGTTTGCTTCTATAACAGTTTGCGGGATAATTTTAACTGTACTATATATTTGTGTATTATGGGTATTTTGCCTCAGTCAATCAGAAAAGGAGATAGCAGAGTCATTCATGCCATTAAAGATAAGGAGCTTGTTACATCGTGAAGTATAATCTCATGACTAAATAGTAAAAAATGACCTCTGCATAGGTTGCGGAATTTGTATAGGAATCTACCCTCAGAAAATTCTGGAAATTCAGGATGTTAAGTATCGGGGAAAAAGTTCTAAAAAACCTGCAAATAATTATTGTTTTCAATGTACCAATGAGAAAGGACCACATATAGAGTTTTTTGGAGCGAAGTAGTTTCTGAAGCTTGGATTAACGGATGGTTTACTTCTAATGCGTGCAATTATTGTGATGATGTTTTTGCAGAACTTGCAAATGCTGTATTCATGGATGCCTGACTTCCAGAATATTCAAGAGATAGTAGAGGAACAAACCTTGTGGTTGTGAGATCTCCTGAGATCTTTACATTACTGAAAAGAAATAGAAAAAGAGAAAATTAGTTCAAATAAAATTTAGACTTAAAAAAATAATAAAGAGTCAAGCAGAAGTTTTTGATTTTAAAAAGAAACAACTTTCTTACAGAGTATATCTGGCCCTTCACAAAGAACAAAGAGTACTTGAAAAAAGAGTTCCACCTAGGGGTAAAATTGAATTATTGAAAAAAAGAAATTAAACTAAAAGTAGAATGTAGAAGAAAAGCAAAGAACTTTTTAAAATGTTCACATAAAAAGACTAAAGGTGTGGAAACTTTCAAAGCTTAAATGAAGCCTTATATTAGACACTCTGAGCAATATCAGATTATTTAGTAATTTTGCACTGCCAATAGAAGTAATAAAAATAAGAAAGAGAGAAAAAAATGAATAAAAGACCCATTTTTGTCTTGGTAGGTAATGGACCCTATGAGAATAGAGGCTGCGAAGCAATTGTAAGGGGGACTGAAAAAATACTGAGACACTATTACAAAGATCCCTCTTTTACATGTGTAAGCTTTTTTCATAACCAACAACAGTTTGAAAAACAGTGTCTTGAAGAGTATGATCCTGAAGTGATCCATAAGAAAATAGACATAAATCAAAAAAAATTTAGTTATGGATGGTTTCGTCAATTAGCTCATAAAAGCATGTCGCAAAAAAAGTATATAAGATCTGCTTATAAAGAGTTATTTCCTTGGATAATAGAATCAGAAGCCGTATTATCTATAGGGGGAGATAATTATTCTTTAGATTATGGCATCCCTAAATTATTTACTGGACTTAATGATATCGTCTTAGAGAATAAAAAGCCAATTATTATATGGGGAGCATCAGTTGGACCTTTTGATAAGATTCCTACATATGAAAAATATATGAAAGAGCATCTTCAGCATGTAAGTGGAATATTTGCAAGAGAATCTGCTACAATAAAGTATCTTGATAAAATAGGGATTAAAAAAAATATACTTAGAACTTCAGATCCGGCCTTTTTAATGGATCCAAGAGAACCTCAACAACATATGGAGATAGAAATAGATTCTATTGGAATAAATTTCAGTCCATTGATGGCAAAATATGTGAGTAATGGGAATCTAAAATCATGGATAAACATTGCATGCCGAATTGTAGAAGAAGTAGCAAAAATAACTGATAATAAAATATATTTAATTCCACATGTAACTGTGCCAATCTCAAATGACTACCTATTTTTAAAAGAAGTTAAAGAAAGAATTGAGCATTCAGAAAAAATTAATTTAATCCCTCCAATATATAATGCTGAAGAGACTAAATGGATTATTAGTAGAATGAAAGTTTTTGCGGGAGCTAGAACTCATTCAACAATTGCATCATTATCATCAAATAATCCAACGTTAAGTTTTGCATACAGCATTAAGGCAAAAGGAATTAATGAGGATATTTTTGGACATGATAATTACTGCATATATCCAAAGGATATGAGTCCAAAAAATGTAGCTGAAAAAATTAAATCTATGCTAAGGGAAAGCGATAAAATAAGATCATATTTAGAGACATCTGTCCCAGAGATAAAAGATAAGGCTCTTGTAGCTGGTGAGTTTCTTCAGCAGATCACAAGATGACCTCGTGTATATAAGAATAAGGTAGATGTATAATTCACTTATTTTAGTGATGTTCCAATACTAAAGCATTTCATACTGCCAAGGAGTTAACTAAATTCAATTCAGTTATCTCAAAAATGAGAGAAGATTATAATTGATAATCCCTTAGTAAATAATGATGTTAAAGTGGTAAAAATGTCACAGCCTTTACATTCAATTGATTAAATAGAGAGATATAAATTTATAAAGTAAGTAAAAATAGAAAAATAGAATAGATGGAGATATAGTTGTGGAAGAAGGTCCAAAAGTTAGTATTATAATCCCTACTTACAACAGAGCGCCTTTAATAGAAAATGCAATTAGATCATGTTTGGAAATTGAATACGAAAATTTAGAGGTTGTTATAGTAAATGATGGGTCAACTGATAATACTGAAAGTATTGTCAAAAAAATGAATGATACTCGTATAAAATATATAAGACATGAAAATAGAATGGGAGCTCCAAAAACTAAAGCTGATGGCATTAGACATTCCACAGGACAATACATATTATTTGGAGAAGATGATGTACTTTATGATCCGGAATATCTTAATAGATTAATGATTTGTATGACTAGAAATAAAGCTGATATTGTTGCTGGTCGGATCATATATCTTAACAGTAATGAGGATAGAAAAGATGCGGTAGAAAGATGGAACCGAGTCAAAAAACCACTAATTGATATGAGAATGATTGGAGGAAATTTTAGCATTAAAGTAGATGAAGATACAGAGGTCCCATTTGTTCATGCATTATACTTAACCAAGAAAAAAATATTTGATTCAATTTCATACGATGAAAATTATCTTGGAAATGGGTATAGAGAAGAGACAGACCCACAAATTTCAGCATTAAAAATGGGTTTTAAGATTGTCTTCTGTCCAAATGCAATATGCTATCATTTACCTAGAATAGAATCAATCGGTGGAGGACAACACCACATGAGAAAGTTATCTTTTTTGTATTGGACCTTCAAAAACAACAAATATTTTTTGAAAAAACACTATTCTTTTCTGAAAAGTAAATACAAACTAAAACATAGCAGACAATATATGATAATATCCTTTGCATATTATGAAATGATATTATTATCATCTTATCTTTTGCCTAGTATGAACTTAAAGCACAGATGAGTATGTATTTCTCATGTATAATAAATCAAAGTTGTGCTGGCACACCCCGCTGCAAGGAGGCTGTCCGACAATTACTGATAGTAATGAAATATATCGCCTGCTGGTAAATTGGAACTTTTTTCTGAGATTTTTTTCTATTTATTTCTATTTATTATTACTCAAGTCTTAAAGTGAAAAGTTCCATTTATTCCATTTCTCCTTCTAAGATCTCGTTTTTTACTTAAGTAAATCCATATTTTCCTTAAGTTAACTGTTGTACACACTAAATTAAATCCATTTCTAACTGATCTTACCCACTTTCCGCAGTAAATTTTCGTATATTCACAATTTTTCTTGATATCGATTT
>CAZKOJ010000209.1:0-5865 GCA_964554365.1 uncultured Clostridium sp.
AAGAATAAATGAAAAGATTAAAACCTTTGAAGTTAGTGGGAAAGTATACCATGAAGGGGATTATATATCATTAGATGGTAGTACAGGTAACGTTTATGGACAGGCAATTAAAACTGTAGATCCAGAAATAAGTGGTTATTTTGGTGAATATATGTCATGGGCGGATGAAGTAAGAGTACTAAAAGTTAGAACTAATGCAGATAGTCCAAGGGATTCATTACAAGCGGTTAAATTTGGAGCAGAAGGAATAGGTCTTTGCAGAACTGAACATATGTTTTTTGATGAAGACAGGATACCAGCAGTTAGAGAAATGATACTTTCAAAAACTGAAGGACAAAGAAGGAAAGCTCTTGAAAAATTATTGCCAATGCAAAGACAAGATTTTATAGGAATTTATGAAGCTATGGAAGGAAAACCTGTAACCATAAGGTTTCTTGATCCACCTCTATATGAATTTTTACCTTCTGAGGATGAAGATGTTAAGGATTTAGCTAAGGAAATGGAATTAAGCTTTGAGGAATTAAAGGCAACAGTTGAATCTTTGCACGAATTTAATCCAATGATGGGACATAGAGGATGTCGTTTAACTGTATCTTACCCGGAAATAGCAGAAATGCAGACTAGAGCAATAATAGAAGCTGCTATAGATGTTAAAAGCAGAAAGGGATATAATATAGTCCCTGAAATAATGATTCCATTAGTTGGAGAAATAAAAGAGTTAAAGTTTGTAAAAGATGTAGTTATAAAAACTGCTGATGAAATAATTGCTAATTCAGGTATAGAAATGAAGTATCTAGTAGGTACTATGATTGAAATACCAAGAGCTGCACTTACTGCAGATGAAATAGCTAAAGAAGCTGAATTCTTCTCATTTGGAACAAATGATCTAACTCAAATGACATTTGGTTTTTCAAGAGATGACGCAGGTAAATTTTTAAAGGATTATTACGATAAAAAAGTATATGAATTTGATCCGTTCCAGAAATTGGATCAAACTGGAGTAGGTAAACTTGTTAAAATGGCTGTAGAGCTTGGAAGAGCTACAAGAAAGGATATCCATCTTGGAATATGTGGAGAACATGGTGGAGATCCGTCATCAGTTGAGTTCTGTCATAATATTGGACTTGATTATGTATCATGCTCACCATTTAGAGTTCCAGTGGCAAGACTTGCTGCAGCACAAGCACAGGTTAAAAATCCAAGAAAGTAATATAAAAACTGCTGGCTTAAAGCCAGCAGTTTTTATATTACTTTACTTTTAAATTTATTTTCTATATGTTGTCCAAATTTATATATAAAGTCTAACTGTTGATTATCGCATTCTATAGATTTTTTTAATAGATAAGAAAAAGAATTATGGTTGCATTTCTTTATATTATTATAATAATCTCTGGATAATTTCCAAAATTTTTGTGGGAAGGATAAATATGCGAGAATATATTTATATTCATCTATATTTAATGGATGAATTTTATCATACAAGTTCAAGCAGTGTATAGTAAGTTCTAAATCCCAATTGGTAGTACTCCTTTTCAATAATCTCCTTAGAAAATATGAAATGTCATGACAACAGTAATCCATGCTACATTTATCAAAGTCTATAACCCATACTTTTTTTTGACTATCAAAAATTATATTTTTATTTACATAATCTAAATGACACAGAGATTTACTTAAATTTTCTGTACATATATTTGAAGATACGTTTACAGAAATTTGAGCTAATAGTGAATTAATATTAAAATTCTCTAAAAATATTTTTGAAAATTTATCTTTGTATTTAAATGCTAAATTAGAACAGTAAAGAATTTGTTGAAAATGTTTATTGATAGATGTATAAATATCTTCATATTTTTTCCGTAGGGTACTTCCTTCTATAGGTATAAAGTTTTGTGAACAATTATGCATAAGTGATAAATTACTCATAGTAGAGATAACATGTTCCTTATTATCATAATCACATTTATCACCTTGTATCCATGGAGTAAGTATAAATAGCATATGATTAAAGTCTACAAATCTACCTCGGCTATTTGTAGAAAGTATCCTTGGAACATTTATATTATGTCTAAAAAGCCATTCTATTCCAGAGTATACAAATAGCAAGTCTTCTTTAGAAAAATAAACTTTTTTCAAACAATAACTCTTATCTAAATAGTCTACCTTATAAACAGCTCTTTGCTTATCTGTATTTTTAAACTTCACTCTCTCTACATTTGAATTATGAAGTTCATATTCGGGAAGTACATATTTTTGTACACTTTCTTCAGATAATAAGTTTACATTATATTCTTTAACCGGGTAAGGCATTACAAACACTCCTTAAAAAGCTATCTCTTTATAATAATATTAAAAAACTTTTTACAATATACATTTACATTAAAAAAAGGAGTTTTTAATGTAAGTATAGAATTAATTTATTTAAGGTGATTTATATGATTTTAAGAGAAAAAATTGAAAAAAATGAAGAGTTAGTGTTAATATCAGAAGCAACATTTTCGTCAAACTCCATAGGAAGGGAAATTAATGAAAATGGAGATGACGTAAGGACCTGCTTTATGGTAGATAGAGATAGAATAGTAAATAGTAAATCTTTTAGACGGCTTAAGCATAAAACACAGGTTTATATAAAAACTTGGGGAGACCATTATAGAACAAGGCTTACACATACTCTTGAAGTATCTCAAATAGCTAAAACTATAGGCAAAGGAATAGGTCTTAATGAGGATTTAATCGAGGCCATTGCTATGGGACATGATATAGGGCACGTAGCATTTGCTCATAATGGAGAAGAGGTTTTAAATAAATTACTTCCTGGCGGGTTTAGGCATAATGAACATAGTGTTAGAGTTCTAACGCAAATAGAAAAGCATGGAGAAGGACTAAACCTTACTAAAGAAGTTTTAGATGGAATATTACATCACAGCGGATTTGGGCATAGTGGTCCAAAGGCTCTAACTCTAGAGGGACAGATTGTGAAATTTAGTGATAAAATAGCTTATGTAAATCACGATATAGATGATTCTATTAGAGCGGAATTGCTAAGTCAAAAAGATTTACCTGAAAAATTGATAAATGTATTGGGCAAAACTCATAGTAAAAGAATAGATACTTTGGTGAAAGATTGTATATATACTACTATAGATAATATAAATAAAGGTGAAGTTATTGTATCTTTAAGTGAAGAAATAGGTGAATCATTATCTAGGCTTAGAGATTTTATGTTTGAAAAAGTTTATAAAGGATCTGTGCTAAAAACCGAAAGGGATAAAGCAAAATTTGTATTAGAACAAGTTTTTAATTATTTTATAAAAAAACCTGATAAAATGCCTGATTTTTATGTTAGTATCGTAGAAAATCAGGGATTATACAGAGGAGTAGCAGATTATATAGCTGGAATGAGTGATGATTATTGCTTGCTTTTATTTAATGATATATATGTACCTAAAATTGTTGTTTATTAGGGAATAATTTCTACTATTAAGTGGGTAAAATAATAATTGAACAGTTTTTAAATTTTAATATATAATTTTTTAAATTTAAATGTTGTCTTTAAAGGAAATTTGCTGTTTATAAAGAATATATATATTAGATTAAAGCATAAAAAATAAAAATATTTAATTTTATAGAAGGAATGTAGTAATTTATGTCGAATATATTTATTCTTAAGCTAAATCTAAAATTTTTAATTTTGTGATGGTGGATTACTCATCTGACGAAAGGAAGAGGAGTTTCATATAATATAATAAAATAAGATAGGTGGGAGTATTTATTGATATCGGAAGATGTCATCCAAAGAGTAAAAGAAGGAAATGATATAGTAGATATTATATCAGAAAGTGTAAAGTTAAAGAGATCAGGAAATAACTATTTAGGATTATGTCCCTTTCATCATGAAAAGACTCCGTCCTTTAGTGTGTCGGTAGACAAACAAATATATAAATGCTTTGGATGTGGAGAAGCAGGAAATATTATAACTTTTGTTATGAAAACAAAAAATCTTACATTTCCTGAAGCATTAAAATTTTTGGCGGATAAAGCAAATATACGCATAGAACTGGATAAAGATAATGTACATAAAGACATTTTTGAAAAGATGTATAAACTTAATGTGGAGGCAGCAAGATATTTTTTTAATTGCTTAAAAGAAAATAGTAATGCAAAGAAGTATTTGCTAAACAGAGGTATAACAGAGGCTACTATAAGAAGATTTGGGTTAGGATATTCACTTAACAACTGGGATGGAATGTTAAAGCATTTAAAAGATAAAGGTTTTACACAACTAGATATGCTTGAAAATGGACTAATAATCAAGAGTCAAAAAGGTTCTTATTACGATAGATTCAGGCATAGGATTATATTCCCTCTTTTTGATTATAGAGGTAAAGTTATTGGTTTTGGGGGCAGAGTTATGGATGACTCAAAGCCCAAGTATCTAAATTCACCAGAAACACCGCTATTTAAAAAAGGAATAAACCTTTATGGACTAAATTTTGCTATGAAAAATAATAACCAAAGAATGCTAATTGTAGTAGAAGGTTATATGGATTGTATATCCCTTCATCAGCATGGAATAACTAATGTAGTAGCTTCACTTGGAACAGCTTTAACTATAAATCAAGGCAAGCTTATTAAAAGATTTTCAGATAAAGTGATAATAGCTTATGATGCTGACAGTGCAGGAAAAATGGCTACAATTAGAGGCCTTGAAATTCTTAAAAAAGTGGGGCTTGATGTAAGAATATTAACAGTTCCGGAAGGAAAAGATCCAGATGAATTTATAAGAAATAATGGAAAAGAAGCTTTTGTAAAACTTATAGATGAAGCTCTTCCATTGATAGATTACGGTATGAAAAATATTAAAGAGGATATTAATTTCGATAATTCAGAGGATATTATCAAATACGCAGAACAAGCTCTTGAAATTATATCGGAGTTAGATGCTATAGAAAGAGAAGTATACATAAAAAAATTATCAGAGGAAACAAATGTTAGAGAACAGGCATTATATGATATGCTTAACGATAAAATTCAAAAAAATGTAAAAAAAATAGAAAATATGAATATAGATGGTGATTTTGGACAAAAATTATATTTAGAACCTGCATATTTAAAGGCTGAAAGAGGGCTTTTAAAAATCATGGTTAATGATGTAGAAGCATTTCAATATGCAACAGAAAACATAAAAAAAGATGAATTAATACTATCAAGTCATAAAAAAATATATGAATATATTACTCAAAATATTCAGCATGAAGAAAACGAAAGAGAAAAACGCATAGAACTAAAATGTGATGATATAGATACGTCAAAAGAATGGGTAAGTATTGTAAATACAGAATTAATATATAGTGACTATGATTATAAAGATATAATAAATGGTTATATAAAAGGTATTAAGAAATTTAAATTAGAGGAGTCTAAGAGACAAATTATGAATAAAATAAAGCAATATGAGATAGATGGAAAATTTGAAGAATCTTTAAAATTGGCACGAGAACTTATGGAAATACAAAAAAAGATTGGTGGGATGCAGTAATGACTGAAGGAGGAAAAAAGATGAAGGATAAAAGTGCGAAGATGCAAATAGTTAAAAAGCTTATTGAGAAAGGCAAGAAAAATGGCACTTTAACTTATAAGGAAATAATGGATGAATTAGATGAAATAGATTTAAGTCCTGAACAAATAGAAAAAATATATGAAGTGCTTGAATCTATGGGCATTGAAGTTATAGGAGATGTTCAAGAAGCTGAAGCAGATGAGAAGAATTTAGATTTATCTATTCCAGAAGGAATAGCTATAGATGATCCAGTAAGAATGTATCTTAAAGAAATTGGTAAGGTTCCATTGTTAGCACCAGAAGAA
>CAZKOJ010000210.1:0-5865 GCA_964554365.1 uncultured Clostridium sp.
ACAGGAAGGCTTATGTCAAAAAGAGTTCATGGAAAAGCTGGATTTTCAGCTCTTCATGATAGATATGGAAAAATACAATTATACATAAAGATAAATGATGTTGGTGAAGAAAGACTTAAGGAATACAAATCTTTTGACATAGGAGATATTTTATCTATAACAGGGACAGTATTTAAAACTAAAACAGAGGAAGTATCTCTTCACATAACTGAGTTCAAACTTTTGGCTAAATCTTTAAAACCACTTCCAGAAAAATGGCATGGCTTAAAAGATCCTGATTTAAGATACAGACAAAGATATGTAGATTTAATAATGAATCAGAATGTTAAAGATACATTTATAAAAAGAACAGGTATAATAAAAGCTATAAGAGCATTTTTAGATAACAGAGATTATTTAGAGGTAGAAACACCTATTCTTTCTACTATCGCAGGTGGAGCAGCGGCAAGGCCGTTTACTACACATCATAATTCATTAGATATAGACATGTACTTAAGAATAGCTACAGAATTACATTTAAAGAGACTTATAGTTGGTGGCTTTGAAAGAGTATATGAGATAGGTAAAAATTTTAGAAATGAAGGCATGGATGTAAGGCATAATCCAGAATTCACTTGCATAGAATTGTATCAAGCTTATGCAGACTATAATGATATGATGGAACTAACTGAAAATATGATAGCTAATGTATGTGAAAAAGTTTTAGGCAATACAAAGGTTGTCTATGAAGATACAGAAATAGATTTTACTCCACCATGGAGAAGACTAACTATGGTAGATGCAGTTAAGGAATTTGCTGGAGTAGATTTTAATGGTATAAAAGATGACGAAGAAGCAAGAGAAATTGCAAAAGAAAAACATCTTAAATTCAAAAAAGAATTAAAAGATTGCTCAAAGGGAGATATACTTATTGCACTATTTGAAGAATTTTGCGAAGATAAGCTAATGCAACCTACCTTTATATGTGACTATCCAGTAGAAAATTCACCTCTTACTAAAAAGAAAAGAGGAAATGAAGCTTTTACTGAAAGATTTGAAGGCTTTGTGTATGGTAGAGAGATATGTAATGCATACTCAGAACTTAATGATCCTATAGTTCAAAAAGATAGGTTCCTTCAACAACTAAAGGAAAGGGAACTTGGAGATGATGAGGCTTATATGATGGATGATGACTTTATAAATGCATTAGAAATAGGAATGCCTCCAACAGGTGGACTTGGTATAGGAATAGATAGATTAATAATGTTTTTGACAAACTCTTCTTCCATAAGAGATGTTATATTATTTCCAACAATGAAACCAACTCAACAATAAGAAAATGAAACTACCATTAAGGGAAGTTAAAAACTTAGAGAAAGCTACAATAAGAAGATTGCAAAGGCAATTTTCTTATTGTATTTTTAGATAAAAAATAAGTAAAAAATCAAAAAAACTATTGCATTTTTAAAAAAACTTGATATAATAATAATTGTAAGACGTTCCGCGATAGCTCAACGGTGGAGCACTCGGCTGTTAACCGATAGGTTGAAGGTTCGAATCCTTTTCGCGGAGCCAATTTTTTATAATTTATTTTTAAAAAAACATGTATACTTATATGTTAATAAAAATATAATAAATATTAACAAAAGTTTTGTGATTAATGTTGACAACAATGAAAATTGTGATACAATGAAAGCATAATAACAATTTAATACTTTGCGATGATGAGGAAGAGTAATGATACAAATCTTTTAAGAGAGATTGTGGTTGGTGAAAGCAATCGAGATTTTATTATAAAGGGAGCTTCAGAGCAAAAGTTACAAGAGTAGGGCATGTGCCAAAAAGGGTGGAACCGCGGAAATGAGTTTTTCGTCCCTTTAAGGTGTAGGGTCTTTTTTTATTATAAAATTTAATATTTTTACAATGATAGAGGATAGTAGTAATATAAATTTTTAAAGAGAGATTATGGCTGGTGGAAATAATCAAGATTGTATTATGAATGGAACTTTTGAGTGAAAAGTAGAAAGAGCAGGGCTTGTGCCAAAAAGGGTGGAACCGCGGAAATAAATTTTCGTCCCTTTAAGGTGTAAGGTCTTTTTTTTATACCATTATTAGATACAATAGGTAATAATATATTTAATATAAATAAAAATTTTAGGAGGTAATTGGTATGGTAGTAGAAAAAACTATGGATAAAATAGTAGCTTTAGCTAAAAGTAGAGGATTTGTGTATCCTGGATCAGAAATATATGGTGGACTTTCAAATACATGGGATTACGGCCCAGTAGGAGTAGAATTAAAAAATAATGTAAAAAGAGCATGGTGGCAAAAATTTGTGCATGAAAGCGAATATAATGTAGGAATAGATTGTGCTATTCTTATGAATAGTGAAGTTTGGGTTGCATCAGGCCATATTGGAAACTTTACAGATCCACTTATGGATTGTAAAGAATGTAAAGGAAGATTTAGAGCAGATAAGATAGTAGAAGAGCATATGACTAAGCAAGGAGTAGAAAAAGCTAGTGCAGATGGTTGGAGTAATGAAAAGTTAAAACAATATATAGTAGATAATGAAATAGAATGCCCTAGCTGTGGTAAAAAGAACTTTACAGATATAAGACAGTTCAACCTAATGTTTAAAACATTCCAGGGAGTAACAGAAGATTCTAAATCAGAAATACATTTAAGACCAGAAACAGCTCAAGGTATATTTGTAAACTTTAAGAATGTTCAAAGAACTTCAAGAAAGAAAGTACCATTTGGAATAGGACAAATAGGAAAATCATTTAGAAATGAAATAACTCCAGGTAACTTCACATTTAGAACTAGAGAGTTTGAACAAATGGAGCTTGAATTTTTTTGTAAACCAGGTACAGATTTAGAATGGCATAGCTATTGGAAAGAAAATTGTTGGAATTTCTTGTTAAACCTTGGAATTGCAGAAAAGAATATAAGATTTAGAGATCATGATAAAGAAGAATTATCTCATTATAGTAATGCCACTTCTGACATAGAATATCTATTTCCATTTGGTTGGGGTGAGTTATGGGGTGTAGCTGATAGAACTGACTATGATTTAAAACAACACCAAGAACACTCAGGTAAAGATATGTCATATCTTGATCCTATTACAAATGAAAGATATGTACCATATTGTATAGAGCCTTCAGTAGGTGCAGATAGAGCGGTGCTAGCATTTTTAGTTGATGCTTATGATGAAGAGGAAATTCAAGAAGGAGATTCAAGAACAGTTCTTCGTTTCCATCCAGCAATTGCTCCATTTAAATTGGCAATACTTCCACTTACTAAAAAATTATCAGAAAGAGCTACAGAAATTTATCATGATTTAATGAAAGACTTTAATGTAGATTATGATGAAGCAGGAAGTATAGGAAAGAGATATAGAAGAGAAGATGAAATAGGAACACCTTACTGTATAACTGTAGATTTTGATACTTTAGAAGATAACACTGTAACAGTAAGAGATAGAGACACTATGCAGCAGTTTAGAATAAAAATAGACGAAATAAAAGATTTTATAAAAGAAAAAATCAAATTTTAAAATAATAGGGGTATACTACATAAGTTAACTTTGAGCTTATGTAGTATACCCCTGTTAATTAATAAATATTGTGTTTTTTAAAATTGTATTTATGAATATAAAAAAACCGGATAATCAATCCGGTAAAATAGGGTTTATTCATGGGGATATGTTATATGTTTAATTAAAACTTGGGGAATTATATTAATGTATCTTTACGACACTCACACAGTATAGCATAGAAAAACAATAAGTTTCAATAGCTTATAAAAAGTTATTAAATTAAATATATTCTCGCAATTTCGACTTTATTCAACAAATATTCTTACGTATATATATATAAGCAAATAATAAAGTGTATTATAGTATACAAATCTGAACTTTAATAATAATTTGTTGTTTTTTGTCATACAAACGATATACATAAGTAAAATGAAATAATTTAAAATCTATTTTAAAGTGGTATAATTAAATAATAGATTAAGGCATCTTCAAAAAAACTAGTCAGTATTCTGGTCTATTTTATGTTATGGTTTATCGTCATAACCTTTATACAGTTTAATATGATAAGGTCATGGCTCTTTGTCTACCACAAAATATCCTTAGAATATTTGACTTGTTATTTTATTTCAGATGCCTAAGTGAAAATTATATATGTAGTTTAGTTTTGGAGGGCTTTAGTAATGAAAAAAGATTTCAGAAAATTTAAGAATTTTATAAAAAACAAAAATACAGCGGTTGTTGGAATAGGCGTAAGTAATACACCATTAATAAATTTTTTATTAGAATTAGGTGCGCGAGTTAGTGCTTTTGATAAAAAAAGTGAAGAACAATTAGGAGAGGTTGGCAAACAATTTAAAGAAAAAGGAGTTAAGCTTGTATTAGGGGATAAGTATATGGATGAATTAAAGGGCTTTGATGTAATTTTTAAAACCCCTTCTATGAGAATAGATAGTCCAGCTCTTGTAAAAGCAAAAGAAGAAGGGTCATATATAACATCTGAAATGGAGGAGTTTGTTAGATACTGTCCTGCTAAAATATATGGAGTAACCGGAAGTGATGGTAAAACGACAACTACTACATTAATTTACAATATATTAAAGCAAGAAGGATATAGAACTTGGGTAGGAGGGAATATAGGAACACCTTTGTTTACTAAAATAGAGGAAATGAAAAATGATGATAGGGTTGTATTAGAACTATCAAGTTTTCAACTTATGACTATGAATGTATCTCCAGAAATTGCGATTGTAACAAATTTAAGTCCAAATCATTTAGATATGCATAAAGACATGAAAGAATACGTTAGCTCCAAAAAGAACATTTTAAACTATCAGAATGCAAATGATTTACTTATTTTAAATAAAGATAACAAGTTAACCAGTTCTATGGCTGGAGAGGCTAAAGGAAGACTTGCTGAGTTCAGTACAAAAGAAAAGATAGAAAATGGCGCTTATTTTCAACATAACAAACTATATATAAAGAACAAAGAAGTTTGTACATTAGATGAAATTCAAGTGAAAGGTATGCATAATGTAGAAAACTTACTTGCTGCCTTTTGTGCTGTTAGTGATGATGTAAGTATAGAAAGCATGAAGAAAGTTGCAATGACGTTTACTGGAGTAGAACATAGGTGCGAATTTGTAAGAGAAATAAATGGAGTAAAATATTATAATGACTCTATAGCATCAAGCCCAAGTAGAACTTTGGCAGGGCTTAAATCATTTGAAAAGCCAGTAATTTTGATTGCTGGAGGATATGATAAAAATATTCCATTTGAACCATTAGCTGAAAATGGATATATGAATATAAAAACTCTAATTTTAATAGGTGATACAAAAAACAAGATAAAAGATGCATTTGATAAGGTTACTAGAGAAAAAAATATTGATATTCCTATAATAGTAGAGGAAAATTTTGAAGAAGCCATTCGTAAGGCGGAGAGTCTTGCTGTAAGTGGAGACATAGTTACGCTCTCTCCTGCTTGTGCTAGCTTTGATATGTTCCCCAACTTTGAGGTTAGAGGAAATAGATTTAAAGAAATAGTTATAAGTATATAAGGTTAGTATGATTTTAATAAAAAGCAGTAAATTAGTATTTATACTGCTTTTTTCTTATTATTTAGAGTCTAAAGACATGGAAATAAAGATAACATATCCAGGTGTATCTTTAGTTAAAAAACTCAATAATAATTAGAATTTAATAGTAAAACAAGAATAATCCATTTAAATTAGGTATAATTAATTTATATTCACAGTAAAATATGATATCATAACACTTGTCGCTCGAGAGAACGGCAAGTTACTTAGGAAAAAGAAAACATAAAAAATATGTTGACAAGAACT
>CAZKOJ010000211.1:0-5809 GCA_964554365.1 uncultured Clostridium sp.
GAAGATTATAGCACTAGAAGGTTCATCTATGTCTAAAATTCTGCATAAGGATTCAAATCTATCTCTATGCTTAACTTCGTAGTAATACTGTTTTATTTTATCAACAGTTAAAGAGTTTTTAACTATTTTTATATGCTTTGTTTCAGCTTTCATATATTTAGAAGCAAGTCTTTTTATTTGATCTGGCATAGTTGCTGAAAAAAGTAGTGTTTGCCTATCTTTGCCCATAGATTTAATAATTTCTTCTATATCATCTATAAAGCCCATATTTAGCATTTCATCAGATTCATCAAGAACTAAAAATTTAGCTTCACTTAAATCTAAAGTATTTCTTCTTATATGATCCAAAATTCTTCCAGGAGTTCCAACAATTACGTCTACGCCTTTTCTTAAAGATTTCATTTGTCTATCAATAGGCTGACCGCCATAAACAGGAAGAAATCTTGTTCTTTTATACTTTCCTATACGAGCTAATTCATCATTTACTTGTATAGCTAGCTCTCTTGTTGGGGTAAGTACTAATGCAGATACTTTATTAGAAGTGGATATGTTACTTATCATTGGGGCACCAAACGCAAGTGTTTTACCTGTACCTGTTTGTGCCTGACCTATTACGTCATTACCTTGCAAAATTATAGGTATTGCTTCAGCTTGGATTTGTGAAGGTTCTTCAAAACCCATAGCGTCTATAGCTTGTAAAACCTCAGCATGGAGGTTTAGATCACTAAATTTTATATTTTCCATTCAAATTCCTCTTTCTTTTTTATAATAAAAATAAATCTTATCACAATTTTTTATAATACAAAACAAATCTTATCATATCATAGTAATTATATATTAGCAAATTATTTTTTTTAATGTTAATATATATTTTACCTATATTTTTGTTTTTTATAATACAAATTATAATATAATGTATTTATATTATAAAAAACAAAATAAAAGGAGATATTTTATGTTTGATGCTAAACAAAAGGTTTTACCTAATGGAATAAAATTAGTTACCATAAAAAAAGATACTCAAATAACTTCTATGCATATAGGTATAAAAATAGGATCTATATATGAAAACAATAATGAAAAAGGAATATGTCACTTTATAGAACACATGCTTTTCAAAGGAACTAAAAATAGGAATAACGAAAGTTTAAATATGGACTTGGAAGATTTAGGTGGAGAATATAATGCATATACAGATAATACTAGCACTGTTTATAGTATAACTGCATTAAATAATGAATTGGAAAATGGATTAGAAATATTATCTGATATGCTGCAAAATTCTATTTTTCCCGAGATTGAAATGGAAAAGGAGAGAGAAGTAATACTTGCAGAAATAAGAACTAGTAGAGATGATATAGAAGATTTAAGTTTTAAAAAGGTAAATGAACTAGCTTTTAATAAAAGTCCTTTAAAATATGAAACTATAGGAGATGAAAAAACCGTAAAAAGTCTTACTCCAAATAAATTAATGGATTTTTTTGAAAAGTATTATGTACCTAATAATTGTTATATATCTATAGTTTCACCTTTTGAACATGAACATGTATTAACCATGGTTTGGAAATATTTTAATGAATGGATATGGAAACAATTTAAAAGGAATGAAATTATAATAGAAAATAACATACCAGGAAAAAAAGTTTCCTATAAAAAGCATATAGAACAAAGTACAATAATTTATCTTTTTACTTTTCATGATATAACTAAAGAAGAAGAATTAGCTCTTAGGATACTAAATCATAAATTTGGAGAAAGTGCTAACTCTATATTATTTAGAAAACTTAGAGAAGAAAAAGGATTTGCGTATGATGTATATACAGATTTAGACTTAACAAACTCTGTTAAAACATTATATATATATACTGCTGTAGGTGAAGAAAATATAGAAGAATCGCTAAAAATTATAGATCAGTCTATTGAACAAATAAAAAACGAAGAGGTAATAGTAGATGATGCTACCATAAAGCACATGAAAAAAGTTTTAAAAACTGCTATTGCTTTTACTTTAGAGGATTGTACAGATATAGGAAATTATGTACTTCATCAAATTATAGATGAAGACGAAATATATAAATTTGTAAGTGACATGAAGCAGATGGACAATATAAAGAAAGAACACATATATAATGTAGCTAGGCTTGTTTTTAAACAGCCAACCATACATATATTCAAGAGTGAAAAATAGAAAGGGTTTATATGGAAAATTTAAAAAAGATTATTACAAAAATTGAAGTTCAAAAAAAAAATAAAGATAGAGTAAATGTATATATAAATGATGAGTTTGCTTTTGCATGTAGTGCAGAATTGGTGTACATGCATAATATAGTTAAAGGAAAAAATGTAGATGCAGTTTATTTACATGAAATAATAGAAGAAGATAACTATATAAAATGTAAATCTACTGGTCTTAAGATTATAGAAAGAACTTATAAAACAGAATTTCAGATTACTTCAAAACTTGTTGAAAAGGGATATGATGAAAAAGCCATAACTAGAACTATAAAATTTTTAAAACAATATGGTTTTGTAAATGATGAAAAATTTACTGAGATGTATATAAAAGATAAAATAAAAGGCTGTGGAAAAAATAAAATAAAATATGATTTAATAAGAAAAGGCATAGATGAAGAAAAAATAAATGTAAATCTCGCTTCTTTAGATAGTACTGTTGAAAAGCAGTCTGCATTTAAATTAGCAGAAAAAAAATATAATTTAATAGTTAAAAATGAACAAGATTATAAAAAAATATATAAGAAGGTATCTGAACATTTAATGAGAAAAGGATACAGTTCAGATATAGTTTCAGAAACGTTACGTAATGTTGTAAATAAAGAAATTCATGAATTAAATCAAAAAGATGTGGAGTTTAAAACAGAAAAAAACGATTTAGATAAAATATATAAACTTGCAGAAAAAAGATATAGTATTATAATAAAATCTGAAGATAATTATAATAAAATTTATAAAAAACTTAGTGATTATCTTTTGAGACGAGGGTATTCATGGGAAAATATAAAATCTACATTAAAGTCTATTGTAGATATAGACAAGAGGTGATTATAAATGTTTGGTATGAATGTTAATCCAATAACTATTATGTTAGGTTTAATATTTTTTTATCCTTTAGTAAAAGGGTTTTTATTTAAATTTTCTTCACATGATTTAAAATCAGATATTAATGAAGTTAATAGAAATATATCTTTTATTATTTCTATATTTTTAGGAGTATATTATGGTAAAAAAATTTTCATTCAACATGATTATGGTATTTATGAAAAGATATATAAATCTATACCAGTTGAATTTCTTAAATACATAGAAAATAATGTTTTTATAATATATACAGTAATAATACCTGTGACAATATTAATAATTTATAAAATTATTAAGCTGTCTTTAGAACTTATGAATTACTTAACTATTTACCCTATATTAGACAGTATAGAGAGATTATTAAGCTCCAAAAGCAATTTATTTAAAAGGATAACAGGAACAATTTTTCAATTGCCTAAAGCTATATCCTATATACTTTTAATAACATTTGCATTAAATATACTTTCTATGTTTAGTACAAACGGTAAATTAAATAAGTACCTAGAGGGTTCCAAACCATATAATTCTATATGCAAGGAAGTAATAATACCTATTACAAATTCTAGAATAGCAAAACAACTACCTAATATTATAAATAATTCCTTTAAAATTGTAATTAGAGAAGGTGAACCTAAGGAAACTTTACCTGGAAGACCTGTTAATAAGGGAAAGGTTATAGTATATTATAATGGCGTCACATTAGATGAAGGAGTAAAATCTAATGGAGAAATAGATAAGTTTGCCAAAAATATTTCCTCAAAAGAGGAGTCAACAAAAGGCAAATCTAAAATATTATATAATTGGATAGGAAGCAATATAGACTATGACCATAATAAAGCTAATAAAGTTTTAAATAACGATTTTGATGTACAATCAGGAGCTATACCTACGTTTAATTCTGGAAAGGGTATTTGCTTTGATTATTCTTGTTTATATGTAGCTATGTGTAGAGCAAATGGTATAAAAGTAAGACTAATAACTGGTGAAGGGTTTAATGGAGTCAGTTGGGTAAGTCATGCATGGAATCAGGTTTATATAAAGGAAGAAGGAAAGTGGATTAATGTAGACTCTACATTTTATAGAGGAGGAAACTATTTTAATAGTAAGAGATTTGAGCTAGATCATAAAGGTGCACAGATAGCTGGAGAATGGTAAAAAAATAAGTTAATTTAATAAAAATTCAATATGTTTTACTATGAGAAAGTTGTATAATAGTGGTGACAAAAGCATGGGAGATGGTTAAAATGGAGAAATATGAAAAAAGAATTCAAAAAAATAAGAAAAGGCGAAGAAGAAATATAATGTTGACATCAATTTCATTATTAATTCTATTTTCATTTGGTTTTTTTGTAGGGGGAAAAATATCTCATAGGAAAAATGTTGTAGTTAGTGCAGCTAATACTAGTACTAAATCAAATGTTAATGGAAAAGATGAACAGAAAAAGACAGATGATGAATCTATGAATAAAAGAGAAAGTAAGATAAATGAAAATAATACAAAAGATGCAGGTGAATTTGATCCGTATAAAGCAGATGGCAAAAAAATAGTATACTTAACTTTTGATGATGGTCCTTCAACAAATAATACACCGAGGATATTAGATATACTTAAAAAATCTGATGTAAAAGCGACTTTCTTTATTATTGGACAAAATGCTGAACAAAATAAAGAGTTAATAAAAAGAGAAATATCAGAAGGACATGTTGTAGCTAATCACACATATTCTCATGACATGCATCATATATACTCAAATCCTAAAGTATTTATAAGTGACTTAGATAAATGTAGCAATTTGTTAAAAACTATTATAGGCAAGGATTATAATTCAAAGCTTATAAGATTTCCAGGAGGGTCTTTTGGACAAAGGTTAGCACCGTTTAGAGAAGAGGCTAAAAAGGCAGGATATCACCATGTTGACTGGAATGATTTAACAGGAGATGCAGAACGTCCTAGTGTACCTGTAAGCAATTTAATTAGTAAGGTGAAAATGTATGGAAATCAAGATCATTTAGTAATTTTAATGCATGATGCACCAGCTAAGATTACTACGGTACAAGCTTTACCAGAAATAATAGACTACTTTAAATCAAAAGGATATGTTTTTGAGACATTAAAATAATAAAAAATAAAGTGCACAAGAAACTTAACTGTTTCTTGTGCACTTTATTTATTTTGATAAGTAATTTTTCATTATAACATTTATAGCTTTTTCACAATCACTATCATCATTATTCAAACACCAAGCATTATTAAAATATATTAATGCTTTTCTGTTATTTTTAAGCATAGTATAACAATACCCAAGGTTAAAAAAATACTTACTTTCTTGTTTAAGTTTAATGGCTGATTTTAGTAAATCAATAGATTTATTATAATCTTTAAGTTTTATAAAACACACTGCAGAATTATAAAGAGCAGCAGCTTCATTTTCTTTAAATTTAATAGCTTTTTCGTACAGTGTAATAGCTTTTTTATAATCTTTGGCATTATAATATTCATTAGCTTTATGAAAGTAGCTCATGTAACTCCTCCTCTGTTCTTTATAGAAATTTATCTATTTATATTTCATATTAAATTTATATCCAAATTCAAGAAAAATATTCCATATAAGACAACAATCATACAATAAGCGTGTTACGACGCAAATTTAGAGTGGCCTACGCTTAAATATATTATTCGAAAAACCGTCCGTTTATTAAGAAGGCCTAATGC
>CAZKOJ010000212.1:0-5776 GCA_964554365.1 uncultured Clostridium sp.
CACTTTGGAAAAGTCAAATTGTATTAGCCCTTGGAGTTGCTCATTCTAGTAATGCAGCTAAAGTTCAAAATGAAGTAACAAATATGACAAATGAACTTCTACGCAAAAATGCAGAAACACTTAAAATGTCAACTATAGAAACGGCTAAAGAGTCTGAACGTGGAATTGTTGATATTGAGACTCTTCGTACGACAAATGAATCATTAATTTCAACTCTTGATGAAGTACTTCGTATACAAATAGAAGGACGTCAAAAACGTAAAGAGGCTGAAATAGAATTGCAAAATATTGAAGAACAATTAAAAAATAGACTTTTAAATATTAAGCAATAATAAAAATTTAGTGAGTTTTAAAGGGCGTGCTTCGCCTCTACCAATGAACCCCATGAATACATAATAACCATACTGGAAAAATATTATAATATATTTAAAAAAGCTCATACTAATAATGAGCTTTTTCCATTACAAAGAGAATGCTTTTCAAATAAACTTATTATCTTTCGTTCGATTTTAACCTAGGAAATAATTCTAGAGCATCTTCCAGTTATCTATAAATATAAACCATCAAAAAATCAAAATTCATTTGTACCATTTTAACTATATATGTAGAAGAATGCCAACTATTGCATTATTTAATAGTCCAATCTTCACAATCCCACACATCTGTTACAATATCTTTATAAAATTCTGGCTCATGACATACTAGAAGTATGCTGCCATCATATATTTTTAAAGCTCGCTTAAGTTCATTTTTCGCATGTACATCTAAATGATTTGTCGGTTCATCTAAAACTAATATATTAGATGGCTTATTAATAAGTTTACATAATCTAACTTTAGCTTGTTCTCCTCCGCTTAATATATTAATAGGACTTTCTATATGCTGTCTTGTTAAACCACATTTAGCTAACTGACTTCGCACTTCACGTCTAGTTGAATCAGGAAATTTACTCCAAACATCATCTAAAACAGTATTAGTATTATCTTCTGTAATTTCTTGTTCAAAGTATCCTATTTGTTGATAATCACCTAAATTTATTTCTCCATTTATAGGTTTCGATAATCCAAGTAAGCTTTTTAGTAATGTTGTTTTTCCTAAGCCATTAGCCCCAACTATTGCAATCTTTTGCCCTCTGCGCATTTTTAAATTTAGAGATTTACTTAGAGGTTTGTTGTATCCAATAACTAAATTTTTAGCTTGAAAAATTATGCTTTCTGACATTCTTGCCTTCTTAAAGTCAAAGTGCGGTTTTATGGTTTCACTTTTAATCTCTATTCTTTCAATTTTGTTCAGTTTTTTTTCTCTTGATTTAGCTTGTTTTGAAGTTGAAGCTCTTGCTTTATTTTTTCTTACAAAATCCTCAAGTTTTGCAATCTCATTTTGTTGCTCTTTGTACTCAATGCCTAACTGTTCCTCTTTTATAGCATAAAGTTTAAGAAAATGATCATAATTTCCGACGTACCTTGATAATGTTTTATGTTCAAGATGATAAATAACATTTGCCACACTATTTACAAAGTCATTATCATGAGAGATTAATATAAATGAATTTTCATAGTTCATTAAATATGTTTTTAACCACTCTATATGTTCTTCATCAAGATGGTTGCTTGGTTCATCTAATAACAAAATGTTTGGGGATTCTAAAAGAAGTTTGGCAAGTAGAACCTTAGTTCTTTGTCCGCCGCTTAAAGCTGAAGCATCTATATCTAAAAATTCCCTAATTCCAAGACCTGCTGAAGTTGATTGTATTTTTGAATTAATACTATAAAAATTATTTTTATCTAAGATATCTTGCATATTAGCAATTTTATTGAGAGCTGTATTTACTTCTTCCTCATTCATAGTGCCAAGTATGTTATATAAATCATTAATTTTTTTTTCAATATCGAATAACTGTGAAAATGCTCCTTTTAAAATATTCTCTACCGTATTTCCTTTTTTTAGGTCAACGTGTTGATCCATATAACCCACACTAACTTTATTACTCCATTCAATTTTACCGTCATCTGGCAATAGTTGATTTGTAATAATTTTCATAAAGGTTGATTTACCTTCACCGTTAGCACCAACAAGAGCAATATGTTCTCCCTTTAATAATCTAAAAGATACATTGTTAAATAATACTCTATCACCAAATGAATGGCTCATGTTTTCAACTGTTAAAATACTCATTATTTGTTTACTTCCTTTATCTATGTATTTCCAAATTAATATATTATTTGTTATTAAATTATATCAGTTTATATTATAAATACTCAAGTTCATGAATATTTCTGTATTATATGTGACTATGTAGCTAAACAGCTTTATATTCAAATTGTTTAGCTATAGTAAAATAAAACAGCGGTATTTTAGCATATTTTTTCATGTTAAAATACCGTTTTATATTAACCATAATTTTTTTGTTTTCTGATTATTCTTCTAATACTATTTTCTGTTAAGTAGTATTGGGTAGATAAGTTTTTAATAGATATTCCAGTACAATACTTATTAAAAATCTCTTTATCCCTTAGCTTAAGATATTTTTTGGTTTCAGTATTTTCTCCCCAGGATTTTTTATTCTCATTTTTTCTAGGGATATAAATATATCCGCCATCAGTATATTTTTGAATTGTTTCAATTATACATTGTGGTAATATATTTTGTGCCTTTTCATATTTCATAAGTCATCTGCTCCAATCTACATTTAATTTGTAAATAACGAAGCAAAGACTGAACAAAACATGTAAAACTAAATTAATAAATTTATAGGGTCGCTAAGTCAAATTTTAACTTATACACGACTCATAATGATTTGAAAATGTCATTTTGAAACATATATAAATTAAGTTTAACATTGTTTTCCCTTTAGCTCCAAACAAAAGTTTTCCATGTTTTTACAATCTTTGCATGGAGCTAAATTTTATAGTTAAAAGCATTATGGATTTTCCCCCTTTTTCTTTAATCATACGAATTGTATATTTACAATAATTATTCTATCAACTTATAGATCATGAAAACTGTTGAAGATTCGGTTTTCTCATAATGTATAAGTTAAGTTTGGGTATGGTAACTCTTTAATACAATTAAATTAAGTATAATATAAAATTTAGTATTTTCAAAGCTTTAATTTAAGGTGACTTCAATAAGAAAATATCTGAGGATTGCGCAGCAGGTAGATATTTCAGAATTAGCTATAGAAATAAATCTCAAATAGTAGTTTAGACTTAAGCTGTAATTTCTAGGGATTAAAAGATGGAATCTTAGAGTCGGTAGCCATCGGATAAAACAAAAATTCTAAATATATATTGAAGAAAGAGAGGAGGTATTACATGGCTTACCTTGATGGATTTTATTATCCTATGCTAGATAATACTCAGAAGACATTATTGAAGTATATATTTCGAACATATCCATTTAGAGTAATGATTTTAACTACAGGAGATATTGCAGAAGATCTTTATGCTGTAAGAGATAATGCAGAAAAGCAAGTTCAAAAGTTAGAGTCAGCAGGTTTTGATGCAGTAATTATGATATATAATAGGTAGATTATAAAAATAATATTTTAATGAGTTTAGGTGGATATGAGATATTGTATCATTATGATGATTGTAAAAACTTTGCATATGATATGTATTATATCAAAAACGGATTAGAGACATATTTCATTGATACGCAATATATTAATAAGTTCAGATTAGCAATATCTTGGATGGAGCTAAAAGATGGAAGAAATGAGTTATCAACATGGTATGCATCAGATCCATTTTTATGTAACGAATAATAATATTGTATTTAAATTCAGATAATATAAAAATATTTAGAAGAAGAAGTTGAACTTATGAGAGAACATTGAAAACTATGAAAAATGGTTATCATTACAAAAATAACGTTAGTGGAAACAGATATATAGGAATATTAAAAGATATATTATCACAGTTAGGTATAAGCTATAAAGAAAATAAATCTAATGAAGCTAAAAAACGCGTAGCAGCTTATGCAAGAGTATCAAGTGGCAAGGCTACATTCTCTTTCAGCACAAATAAGTTATTATAGCGAATTTATACAAAAGCATAGAGGTTGGGAGTATGTAGGAGTGTATGCCGATGAAGCAATTACAGGCACTAAAGAAATCAGACCAGAATTTCAGAGACTTTTAGAGGATTGTAGAAATGGTAAAATAGACATGGTTATAACAAAATCAATCTCAAGGCTAGCGAGGAATACAGTTACTATGCTTGAAACAGTAAGAGAGTTAAAAGATTTAAATGTAGATGTTTATTTTGAAAAAGAGAATATACACAGTCTGAGCGGGGATGGCGAGCTGATGCTTACTATCCTCGCCTCTTTTGCACAGGAGGAAAGTAGATCAGTTAGTGAAAATTGCAAATGGCGAATTAGAAAAGGCTTTGCAGAAGGTGAGCTTGTGATATACTACCCTTGTGGTAGACAGTTAAAATAATAAAACTGTCTACTTCAAAGGGAGCATATCATATAGTAAGAAGAATGTGAACTATTTAAATTTTTCTGGATTTGTTACTCTCATAGATAAAATGTATCCACACTTTGTACAAATATCTGCAATTATTTTTGAACCTAGTGAAAATGTTTTATCTATCGGAAACATCTTCGCATTTGGGCATAGTATTCCTTTACCAATCTCTTTACAACCACAAATTCTGCACTCCTTATTATTTTCCATAAAATTCTCCTCTTATTTTTAATATACAAAAAATTACTATCGCGACTTACTGTACAATTAAAATATTATATTGTTATTATAACTCAAATACATAGGATTAAATGGTGAAGTTTTAGTATTTATATAAATGAGTGGTCAGGTTGCGAATATCATTATAGCTATTATAATAATTGTAAAATTAGCCCTTTGTTTTAATTCTTAAGAAACAATTTAATAGTGAAGAATAGCTTTACCTTTCTCACTATAACTATTATCATTTATAGATTCAACCTTAAAACTTCCATTTTCATATATAATCTTAGATATGCTTGAATTATCTATATTTCTTACATTAAAACTTTTATCTAAATAATCAATAATTAATCTAATTATTCCTCCATGGGCTATTATAAGTACATTTTCTACATTGCCATCAGAATTTTCTATGCATATCTCCTCTAAACTTTTCATAACTCTTTTTATTACTGTATCATAATCTTCTGCTTCTTTTGTTTCATCTAAAGTAGCACATGAATTACAGTATTCCTTTTGAAAATCATATTTTTCTTCTGCTTCTTTAATGGAACTTACATTAAGATAAGTAAGTATATCACTAAACATTATCTTTTCAAGCTCTCCTTCGTATTTTCCAAAATATACTTCTCTTAAGCTTTCAAGTTGTTTTAATTGCAAATTGGTACCTGCTTTATTTTCTTTTATAACAATTCTTGCAGTCTTTATTGCTCTACCTAAATCGCTGCTATAAGCTGATTTAAATCTAACATTACTAAGTCCAAGGCCAACACTTAAAGCTACCTCGATTCCTTCCTTAGTGAGAACTCCATCACACCATCCTTGAGTTCTTTCAGCCTTGTTTAAAATAGTTTGTCCATGTCTCATTAAATATAAAATAACTTTTCCATTATTTTTATTGCTCATTTTTTTCCTCCATAATTATAAATGAAATTTATACTACACTGTTAAATTCATACATCAATTTAAATAATTACTAATTTTAAGAATTATGTTTCACATTAGATTATGTTCATTTGCTTTGCTTTTCCTATTTGTGTAACCATCTCCCGAATATATTCATACTATGGGTCATTTTTT
>CAZKOJ010000213.1:0-5732 GCA_964554365.1 uncultured Clostridium sp.
ACCTTTTTCACTAGCGGACTTCACGTATTCATTTCCATTAAAATTTTCTCCTTTTAATGCTATGAATATATCATCTTTTTCTATTTTCCTTGTATCTGTACTTATTTTATTAAAGTCACAATAGTTGCCTTGAAGTACAACGTTTCCCTGTACTGCATGAACTATTTCGTTAAAGGTCATATGTTCCACTTGTAAACACCCCTCTTAAATTTTAAATTAGAAATTGATAGTTAAAATACTTTTTTCAATTTCCCACTCTCAATTTTAGATTTTATTTTTTAATTCATCAATAATTTACGCAATTACTTCTCTCTCATCAAAATGAATAGTTTTATCCTTCAATACTTGATAATCCTCATGTCCTTTTCCTGCCACTACTATTACATCATCTTTTTTAGCCATTATCATAGCTTTTTTTATAGCTTCTCTTCTATTTTCTACTATAATATAATTATCTTTTTCTATGCCATGAATAACCTCTTTTATTATAGACATAGGTTCTTCTGTTCTTGGATTGTCTGAAGTAATAACTGCAATATCACTTAATTCTGCTCCTATTTTACCCATAATAGGTCTTTTAGTATTATCTCTATCTCCTCCACAACCAAAAACACTTATAAGCTTTCCTTTAGTAAACTCTCTTGCTGTTTTTAATATGTTTTCTAGTCCATCAGGAGTATGTGCATAATCAACTATAACTTCATAACCTAAGTTATAATTTTTAGTTACTATTTCACATCTTCCAGGTACGCACAACATATTCTCTAAACCTTTTTTTACAACTGAAAGACTTATTCCTTCTCCTAAACAAGCTGCCGCACTACCAAGAGCATTCATAACATTGTATTTTCCTGGTATATTAAAATTTATATGCTCAATCACATTATTGTATGTTATATCAAATTCCACTCCTCTAGAGTGCATATGTATATTGCTAGCCTTAACATCTGAATTTTTATCTATAGCATAAGAAACTTTATTTCCTTCTGAGTCTTTATAAACTCTTTCACCATATTCATCATCTATATTTACTATTGAATTTAAAGTATTTTTAAATAACATAAGTTTTGCCTGATAATAGTTTTCAAAAGTTTTATGAAAATCTAAATGATCTCTTGTTAAATTAGTGAATATTGCCTGGGAAAATTTTATTCCATGCACTCTATCTAAATATAAAGAGTGTGATGATACTTCCATTACACAATATTTAACTTCTTCCTGTACCATTTCTGCAAATAACTTTTGAAGTTCTAAAGATTCTGGAGTAGTTCTATGCGTTGGTATTTTCTTATTTCCAATGTAATTAGCTATAGTTCCTAAAACCCCTACCTTATATCCTGCTGCTTCTAGAATAGATTTCATCATAAACGTTGATGTAGTTTTTCCATTAGTGCCTGTTATTCCTATGACTTTTAATTTTTCTGAAGGATGATTATAATAATTAGCACTGGCAGCCGCTAAAACCTTTCTAGTATCTTTAACTTTTATAACCGTACAATTAGGCATATTCTCCATGTTTTTACTGCAAATTACAGCTACCGCTCCACTATTTACTGCATTATTTATATATTCATGCCCATCTGTGCTATACCCTTCAATACATACAAATAAATCTCCACTTTTAACTTGTCTTGAATCATATTGTATCTCTTTTATGTCTAAATTTTCACTACCCTTTAACAATTCATATTTTATTCCACTTAGAACTTTGTTTAGATTCATAAAAACACCCCTTTTTTATTAGAGGATAGTTAACAGATTATAGAGTATAGAGTTAGTTGATTTTTACTAAAGCAAAAATCTTCATACCCTATACTCTACTCTATTCTCTATTCTCTAGTCTCCTAATAGTTCCGTATGAAGAGTTATAACCGTTCCTTTTGGCACTTCATTTCCTGGCTCAATACTTTGAGAAGATATCATGCCATCTCCTTCAAACTCCACCTTCAAGCCTACACTTTTAAATACAGTAACTGCTCTTTCGCGACTTAATCCTTTTACATTAGGAACAGCCACTACTCTATTATAATTTGCTGTGTTTCCTGTGTAAAGAACAATTTTACTACCTTCTTTAACTGTATATCCCGGTTTAGGATTCATATCTATAACATACTCTCCATTTGAATCGGACTCTCCATTTAAATGCTGTTCCTTTAACAAGTTTTCAGCATCAGCCTTTTTCATTCCTCTTACATCAGGAACTACTATGTCCTTTAACATACTCTTGGCAATATCTTCTCCGCTAGCATCACTTTTCATAGCTAAATAATTAAATATATCATTAAAAACCACTTGAGCCACCGGTGCTGATATCTGACCAGCGTAATAATTAGATGGATCCGGTTCATCTATAGATACAAAAACTGTTACTCGTGGGTCACTCGATGGTGCCATACCCGAAAAAGAAGCTAGATATTTTCCAGGTTGATATCCCCCTACTCCAGCCTTTTGTGCTGTTCCAGTTTTTCCAGCTATATGATACCCTTCTATAAATGCTTTTTTACCTCCACCTTCTGCAACTACTTTCTCAAGATACCCTCTAAGCTCCGCTACTTTATCCGCATCTAATATCTTTTTACTATTTTCCCCTGATATATCAAATTTTTTATCTGTTACTTGCTGACTTTTATCTTCATCATAATGTGTTATTTCCTTCATTATGTGTGGTGTTATTAGAGTTCCACCATTAGCTACTGCATTAAAAGCTCTAAGATATTGAATACAAGATGCTGTATTTGCTTGACCAAAAGATATGGTAGCTAAATCAATATCACTTATATCCTGAGTTTTTTTAATAATACCCTTAGCTTCTCCTGGTAAATCTATACCTGTTTTTTGTCCAAATCCAAACCTTTGTATATATTTATTTAAATTTTCCTTACCAATCATTTTTCCTAGTTGTGCAAATCCCATATTACATGAATTTTTTAGTATTTCTACAAAGCCTTGTTCACCATGACCCGCAGTTTTCCAGCAATGTATAGTCCTCTTACCTATAACAGTACTCCCTGAGCATGAAAATTTATCGTTTTCTTTAACAGCGCCTTCTTCTAAAGCCGCAGTTGCTGTTATAACTTTAAATATAGACCCTAGCTCAAAGGTATCACTAACAGCTCTATTTCTCCAGGTTTTTTGTAGTTCATCATAAGATTTATCCTTAGTCCAAGGATCATTAGGATTATAATCTGGCTTATTTGCCATAGCAAGAATTTCTCCATTTTTAGGATCCATAACTATTATGCTTACTGCTTTTGCTTTGTTATCTTTCATAGCCTGCTCTGCTGATTTTTCGCAAAAATGTTGTATCATTTCATCTATAGTTAATACTACATCTCTTCCATCTATAGGTTTAGTGTATTCTGAAATAGTATATGGAAGTTCTTTGCTCTTTCTATCTGTTTCTGCAATTCTCACACCCGGAGTACCAGAAAGCTCCTTATTATAATAAAGTTCTACTCCTGTAAGCCCGCTGCCATCAGAATTTGTATGTCCAATAACATGAGATAAAAAATTATTATTAGGGTAATATCTTTTAGTGTCTGCAGATACCAAAATACCTCTTAAGTTTAAACCTCTAACCTTGTCTGCTTCTGCCTTCTCAATTCTCCTCTTTAATGTAGCGGAACCTATAGGAAGCCCCCCTGGTAAAGTCTTACCAAGTATTTTAGTAACTTCCCCCTTATCTATAGACAGCGCAGTGGATAATTTATTTGCCACATCTTCCTGAGATATCTTTTTTTCTTTCATAGTATCTTTTAAAGTATTCATATCTAAATCTACTCTATAAACATTAGCACTCACTGCTAATTCGTGACCAGTTCTGTCAAGAACTCTTCCCCTTTTAGCATCAATTTTTACTTCACTTGTCCACTGATCAATAGCAAAAGCCTTAAACTTAGCAGATTGATAAACCATTAAGTAAAACATTCTACCAAACAATAAGAAGAATGTTATAAAAAGAAAACTAAAAATAAATACCATTCTTTTTCTGATGATAACTTTATCTCTGTATTCTTTTTTAGCCAATCCGTATACCCCCGTAAAACATTACTAATTTAAAGTCCTTAAAATACGTTTTCATGATAATTAAAATAATATTTTTGTAAGTTTTTCCCATATTTTTTTCGGTGCTTGCTTTTCATTTTTTTTATCTATTGATTTTATATTTTCTTTATTCAAATCTGTATATATTGCTGAACCCTTATCAGGAGAAAACATATGTAGTTTATTAACAGCAAACTCCTCTATATATTGAATATTATTGTATTTTACTAGTTCTACCTTTAAATTTTCATTTTCATTATTCATCTCATTTGTATTAAATTTTATAGAGTTTAGTTCCTTCTGCATATTGTAAATTATACAATATCTACCTACAAGCGTCACACCTATTATAAAAGAGAAAACTATGTTTCGTATTATTTTAAATTTATTTTTAACTCTTTTTTGTTTTAATCTCTTGTTTTTCGCTCTTTCTTTTAGCCTTTTTTTTTCGTTTTCTTGTTCTATGGAAGGAAGATATTCAGGTTTGAGAACGGTATTCCCGCGTATAGCGTTGCCTTCATTTACCACTATCACTTTATTCACCCCACATACATTTTAGAACTAGATTTTCTCAGCGATCCTAAGCTTAGCACTTTTGCTTCTTGAGTTATTTTCAATTTCTTCCTCTGAAGGTTCTATAGGTTTTTTGCTTATAATTTTTATTGTAGGTTTTTTTTCACATACGCATATTGGAAAGTCAGAAGGACATGTGCAAGGATTTTCTAGTTGTTTAAATTTAACTTTTATTTTTCTATCTTCTAATGAATGGAATGTTATAATTGCTAACCTTCCACCTTTATTTAAACTATTTATACTATGTTCTACAGCTTTATCAAGTATTTGCAACTCTTTGTTTACTTCTATTCTTATAGCCTGAAAGGTTCTCTTAGCCGGATGTCCATCCTTTTGAAATCTGGCTGGTATAGCTGCTCTTATTATATTCACAAGTTCTAGTGTCGTCTTTATTGATTCCTTTGCTCTCCTTTCTACTATAAATTTTGCTATTCGTTTAGCAAACCTATCCTCACCATATTCCTTAATTATTGTATAAATCTGATCTTCACTGTAAAAATTCACTATATCATAGGCAGAAATACTGCTATCCCTATCCATCCTCATGTCCAAAGGTGCATTTTTCATATAGCTAAAACCTCTTTCGGCTTCATCTAATTGATATGAAGATACCCCAAGGTCCATCATTATTCCATCTACTTTTTCTATATTTAATTCCTGTAAAATTTCATCTATATTATAAAAATTATTATGTACATAGATTACATTATTACATGCTTTCAATTTTTCACCTGCAGCCTTTAAAGCAGATTTATCTTGGTCTATACCTATAAGTCTGCCTTCTGAGGATAATCTTTTAAGTATTTCATATGAGTGACCGCCGCCACCAAGAGTACAATCTATATATACTCCATTTTCTTTTATATTTAATGCTTCTATAGTTTCTTCTAACAATACTGATACATGTTTAAATTCCATTTATGATACTACCTCCAAATTTTAAATATCTATATTCCAAGATCACTCATTTGCTCTGCAATTTTATCGAAATCTATATTAGAATTATTATATTCTTCCCAGTTTTCTTTACTCCATATTTCAACTCTATTAGATACACCAATACTTATTATTTCTTTTTTTATGGCTCCATATTCTAAAAGGCTTTATGTAATTAA